>CAZFOX010000284.1:0-6671 GCA_964520565.1 uncultured bacterium
AGACAGAAGGGAAGAAAAAACCGATTTTCCATGATACAGTAGATGATATCTTCCCATGAATGAGGCATTCCAATGAAGCAAATGATAACGGTTTCAGTTCTGATCCTTGGTTTATCCTTATCGATCGAGGCTCAAGATGAACGGCCTTTCATCCAAGCCAGCGATGTAGTCTTTATGTACGCCGCCAATCCCGTTTCTCAATACGATGATTATCAGGGAACGGTGGTAGGCTGGGGAGGACGTCCCAGTACACGATCTCCTCAGGGTGTGGAACGATTTGCGGAACAAATCGCTCAGGCCCATAAGCGCGGCATGCGTTATTGCGGGAGTGTCGATTTCCTAGTTGATTTTGCCGGATATATCGATTTCGCTCCAGAAAACTTTATGGAAGCCGTTTGCCGCGATCTGGATGGGAATCCTCTCCAGGTTCCCTGGTTGTTCGATCATAAACATAAAGGCCATCCCTCTTACTGGTTCTGTTTCAACAATCCCAACTATCAGAGGTACTTAATAGACCAGGCAGAACGAGCCTGTCTTGTGCCTATCGATGGTTTGCATATTGACGATTACGGTGGAACTTCCAATTGTTCAGAATATAACGGCGGGTGTTTCTGCACGTATTGCATGGAAGGTTTCCGGGAATTTCTCAAAACCAGTTTTCCCAACACTCAGTTACAAGAATGGGGAATCGCTTCAATCGACACGTTCCATTACGGAAATTTTCTCAAATCCAAAGGCTTTTCGGCCAGCGACTACAAGCAATACAGGAAAGACGATCCTCTGCGTACGCATTTTCAGGAATTTCAAAACCAGCAGATGATCGAAAGAATATCATCGGTATATGAACATGCGGAACAATTGCGAAATAAACCGCTGGTTCGAAGCGTTAATTCCAGTGCCTCTTCGCCCCGTACTGTAATCCCCTCTCCCGTAATCGATTACTTCTGCGGGGAAATCCATCACAACGCAGAAAGCCGACGCATTGACAACGAACCGGTATTCGTCTATCGCATGGTGGAAACCCTGGGCGACAGACAAACCGCCACCGCTTCCGGGCAGGATTGGGCTTGGATCAAAGCCAACGAAAAACCGGGAATGGTGCGCGCTTGGATCGCCCAGGCGTATGCTTTTGGAAGCGTGTTCATGGTTCCCCACAACCAATGGTGTTATACCCAGGAACTGGGAACCCACTGGTGGCATGGAAAACCGGAAGACTTTGCCTATCTTTACCGCTTTGTTCGAAAAATGGCAAATCTTCTCGATGGATACGTCTCTTTATCCAATCTCCTCGTCTTATGCTCGAACTCAGACTTTTCTTCTGTGAAAAAAATGACCGAAAACCTGGTAGAATCGAATATCCCCTTTGAGTTGATCTATATCCAGGAACCATCCAACATTCCCGATCGGCCCGATTTCAAAAAACAAAATGGATCATCAATCATGGCTACACCCGAATTCAGAAATAAAGCCGCCTGGCTTCCATCCTCAGGATTTCCTGTAATCGAGTGGAATGGAATCGATACCATTCCCAGTCAACTCAAACCGGTTATTGCTGGAGAAGCTAAAGAGAAAATACTACTTTCACTTCGTTACAATCCACCACAACCCAATGCGCCAATCGTTTGCCATATTCTCAACCAAGATTACAACGCCGATTCCGATTCATTAAATCCAATTCACAAGACGGCTATCGAACTGCCCAAAACACTATTCGATAAAGCCCATAAGTCCACCATTTCAAAAGCCATCATCCATGAACCCCAGAAAGAAAGCCGAACCGTGGATGTTAAAACCACCGATTCGGCTGTCTCTTTCGAAATCGAAAATCTGAATTTATGGGCGATTGTTGAACTTGAATGATCGTTATTCCGACAAATTCGAAAGAGGCGCATCATCCTGCGCCTCTTTCTCTTTATTTTGTTTCCCGCAAATCAACAACTTTTTCCGCGCATTCAATCCGATTGTTTTCGAGAATCACTTCACCGGCTTTTTCTTCGATGCGAATCCCCACCTTTTGCGTTTGCCGATCGGCCGGGCGCGTATCGCGGATGATATTATTGATAATCACGGTTCCTTGGGTTTCTCCACGAATACGGATTCCCGCGCCTTCTCCTCCGGTTCCGTTATCTTCAATCACATTGTCCTCCAGACGGTTTCGATGTCCGGCCATCCCCAACGTTTCGTTTCGGAAAAAGACGCCGTCTTCCTTATTTAAACGAACCTGATTATTCCGAAGGATGTTATCGCTGTCCTTGTGACCGATGGAAATACCAAAACGGCCGTTGTTTTCGAGCACGTTCTTTTCAAAAATTCCGTGCCGGACACGCCAACACAAAAACAAGCCATCCGTCCCGTTCTCGATTGACTGGCATTCCCGCACCAAAGGCCGTTGAGAACCGCTTCCCGGATGAATGCCGAGTTGCGCGTTATTCCGGCTTGTACAACCAATGACCTGAACGTCGTTGGATTGCTGAAAGCTGATCCCATCGCCGTTGTAATTCTTGATGAGACAATTTTGAATCACCGTACCAAATCCGCGATACAAAAATATCCCCGCCCCCCGGCAACCATTCAATGCGGCATTGTTTTCCCCATTCCCATCGATGGTTAAATTCTCTACTCGCACCCCTTCGAGATCGTATCCGCTCACCACGGGAAACACGGTCGCCGCCTTCGCATTACGATGAATCATGTAATCCGAACCCAATGGCTTGCTGAGAGAGACCGTATTACCTTTCTTGCCCGTAATCCGGGCAACAACGACATGAAATCCACCCGCGTCGTCATCCCAAACCGCCACACCGTATCCCGGTTCGAAACCTTCTGGATTCACCAGGGTGATCTGTTCCTCGCCATAATCTCCATCGAGCGCCAGAGGAGATACTTTTCCATTCGCTTTTCTCAGGACTGTTTTTCCGTCAATTCCCCGTACTGTTACATTGGATCGTAGATGCAGCGAATCGTACATGGTAAAAACACCTTCGCCGATTTCAACGATCCCACCACCCAGACCCGCGATATAATCCACGGCAGCCTGCAAAACGCGATCATCCTGGCCGATCATATCCCCCTCGCGTTGCCCCACGGTAATCCGAGGCATAATATCCATTGATGAATGCATTTTACGTGGCAGCTGCCGTTCGTCTTGGACGGGCGAATAATCGGTCAATTCTTCCGCAAGCGAGACAGCCATTCCCGCTATTGTAATAATTGAAACGATGACCATAGCGTTTCTAAGTGGATTCATTATAATCCTCCCCATTGACACTTTCGTTGTTTTTCACCGTGGAATCATTTTTACACAGGTTTCATCTAAGGTACAGCAGTTATGTTGAATAATATCCAAATTCTATCGTTATCTTGACATAATTAGTATCAAAATGGAAAATCTAGAGTAGTAAAATTTTCGATCTGCTTATCCAAAAAAAGAGAGAAGATGAGGTTAAACCTATGCCAATTATCCTCTTGAATATAGTCTATATTGGACTTTCGTTCTTGATTGGAATGATCGGAAGAGAAACGAAATTCGGTTTCTGGGGAAATTTTCTCGTCAGTCTTATTCTATCCCCACTCGTCGGTTTGATCGTAATGTTGGCACAGGATATCCGGCCACGTCCCAATCAACCTTCGGAATGATCGCGGCACTATTTGATATTACAATATGCGTATAATATTGCCAAACTTTTCGGTTGTTTTTCTAATTCTTGTTGGTATGCATACCGGGATTTTGAATTCTAAAATGCCTTTTTATTCAATCGTTTTTCTGGTTTTAAATAAAAAGAAAAAGTGCATATTCGCAATTTCTTTCTAGAGCATCGTGAATCATTGTGAATAAATGCAAATTATGATTACACCCTCATCCTATCCGAGGCTCGTTTTACTCTCCCGCCTTCTTCTATAAGACTGTAAAATTGGATAGCCCCTATTGTGAATATGGAAGAAAGGAAAATCGCATTGCCTGTACGATAAATGTCGCTTCATGGAACCGCTCGTAATCCAGATTGTACCGGCGACATATCACAAATTGCGAAAGAGTTGATAAGCAATGATTGAAAAGGATCGCCAGAAAGACGAATTGAATTCCGATAGTACCCTTCAGGATGGAATCGGCCATCCGGAAAATCTTCAATCCGGTCTCTGGTATCCATTGTCTCATGCCCAACGGCGATTATGGTTTCTCTTCTGCCTGGATCCCGATAATACTGCCTATACTCTGCCCTGTTGCATACGCTTTTCCGGCAGTTTAAATGTGGAAGTTCTACGCAAAGCTTTTAATGGAATTATTACCCGCCATGAGGCGATGCGTGCATTATTCATCGATAAGGATGGAGAACCTTGGCAGAGAATTACTCCTCCTTGGGATTTCCAACTACCCACTATCCTTCTTTCCGTATCCGAAGAGCAGAAAGAAAAATGGATCGATCACGCCCGGACATTTTTCTTACAACCATTCGATCTCCGCGTGGGGCCGCCAATACGAAGTCTGTTGATCCAACAGAATGAGTCCGAGTACATTCTTGCCATCGCCATTCATCACATTGTCGCCGACGGATGGTCGTTAGATATCCTGCTAAAGGAATTGGCTGAACTGTATTCAGCGGAGATCGAATCGCGCCAACCGGCACTGAATCCTGTAAAGTATCAGTTTAAGGATTATATTTTCCAACTAACCGATGAAATGAGACAGGATACATTCTCCTCTAAAGTAGACGCCCGCATTGAAGCCTTGCGCGGCACTGTAACCTCTCTCCCCTTACCGATCGATCGTCCAAGACCGGCTCGTGGTTCCTCATCTGGAGCCGTGGAACCTTTTCAGTTCAACAAAGGATTCGCAGAGGAATTGATCTCTTTTTGCCAAACAAACGGTACAACACCGTTTATTGTATCTCTGGCCGCTTTTGGATCTCTTCTTCACCGCTATACCCATGAAGTAGATTTTTTAATCGGAACGCCGATGGCATGCCGAAATCGAAAGAACATGGAATATGTCGTCGGCTTTTTTGTCAACACCGTTCCCATCCGCCTCAATGCGTCGGGTGATCCACCGTTCTCCGAGTTTCTTAAACGCACTCATCATGCGGTAATGGATGCCATGGATCACCAGGAAACCCCCTTGGATTTACTCATCCAAGGGCTTCGTCCCGAACGAACCCTGGATCGGTCTCCCTTAATCCAAGTCATGATATCCATGCAGAATGTGGTCAATGCTTCACCCACTTTTTCCGGTTTGAAAACCGAGTTTGTTTCTCCACCGCGCCATGTTTCTATGTTCGATCTTACAATGGACATTCTTTACGATGGAAAACGGGCTTCGGGACTGATCGAATATAACACCGATATTTTCGAACAATCTTCTCTGATTCGCCTGACGCATCATTTTACCCGCATCATGCATGAAGCCATTCATTCTCCCGATATGAAACTCTCCGAATTACCATTCCTGGAAAATGAAGAACGCGAACTCTTATTCCAATATTTCACATCGAGTCATTCAATAACACCTCCCAGCCTTCGCATCCACGAACGTATTGCTTTGCTCGCATCCCAAAATCCCAATGCCACCGCCTTGGTAACGTCCAGTGGAACAATTACACGCGACGAGTTGGAATCCCGTTCCAATCAACTCGCTCATTTCCTTGTGAAAAAGGGAATGACGCCCAATAATCATGTGGGAATCTGTCTTCGACGTAATTCCGATGCGGTTCCGGCCATTCTCTCGGTCATGAAAACGGGAGGCGTTTTCGTTCCATTGGATCCGGATACCCCACCGGATCGTTTAGGACACTGCATTCGGGACGGATCGTTGGCATGGATGATTGTAAGTGGTGACAGCGAGTTAATTCATCAATCCAACAAAGAATTCAACATTCCCATTATCGATTTTCAATCCGATGCTGAAGCCATCGCGGCTCAACCCGTCTTTCCTATCACCTACCAAGTTCAACCCGATGCCAACGCCTATATCATTTATACTTCGGGAACGACAGGGGTTCCCAAGGGAGTTGTCGTTACTCATCAAAGTCTGGAACTCCACTGCGAGGGTTTTATTCAGACATTCAATCTCTCTCCGGAAGATCGGATTTTACAGTTCGCTCCCATCTTCTTTGACGCCGCCTTGGATCAGATATTTCCCTATTTAACTGCAGGGGCATCGGTTGCTTTTCGGGATAATTTTCTCTGGACGATCCCTGATTTTCTGGAAAAAATCGAATCGTGGAGAATCACCGTAGCCGATATTCCACCCCTCTACCTGAAAGAGTTACTGGATCGCTGCAAAGTAGAAGGTAGATATATTCCCAAATATTTGCGGATGATGATTTCTGGAGGGGAATCGTTACCAACGGCTACAGCGAAAGCTTGGCTTGAATCTCCTCAGAAAAACATCCCGCTGGTCAATGTTTACGGTCCAACTGAAGGAGTGATCACGGCTACCTATCATCGTATTGAATCGGAAACGGACATTCGTTCATCCACGGCTATTACACCGATCGGGAAACCATTACCAGGCCGTACGATTCGAATCCTGGATGAAAAGGGGAATCTGGTTCCCCTGGGGATTCCGGGTGAACTCTGCCTGGGAGGCTCCTGCCTGGCTGCGGGCTATTGGAACCATCCCGAACTGACAAGCCAACGTTTTGCCTTTTGGCAGGAAGAAAATGGATGCGGACAAT
>CAZFOX010000285.1:0-4441 GCA_964520565.1 uncultured bacterium
AATCAATACCGTATCCGTTCGAATTCCCCATTCATAAAATTTTTCAGGGCTAAAAACAATGGTTTCTCTTCAATCGGCTAAACTGTTACAAAGAATATTATCGATACTTCGTCACTTCTAGATTGGCGATTTCGGGGGGGAGTTCGATGTAGCGGTCGACAATGCCGCTAATGCGGACGAGGGTTCCCGCCAACGAAACCAACGCGCGCGGGACCCAGATATGGACATTGGTTCCATGATGCCCGCCTTCGCGGACATGAACCTGAACGAATCCCTGTTCCACCGAGCTATCCAACGACACCGGTTCCACCCAGACACGGACATTTTCCTCACCGGTGATACGAACCAAATCTTCCCCCTCCATGATTTTCAGTTCGCTGGCGATCATATCCGGCGTTAACTCCAAATCCCGGCAGAGAGTGCGAATCTTTTTGGGCATCACGGCAAAGGCGGTTTTCATGACGGAAAGGGGAACGGAAACCGAGATATCCTCGTGATGCGATTTCACTTCGATTTTAAGCAGCGCGTCGCCCCATTTGGGCGCGGTGGAGATGGCGCACACCGCCACTCCGCTGGCAACGAGCAACAAGAATAGGATTAATCCATAGCGGAACAGTTTTCGAATCCGGCGAATCATGATACGTCCCTCCATCCAGGAAAATGGACTGTTTTCCTTTTATACGAGAGAATGGCGGATTAATTTCAAAAAAGTTCAAAATTTGCCGGGGTGGATAAAAACCCATCTTGAACCGGAAATCGGCGATGGATGATTTGACGTATGGCAAGGAAAATGGAAAGAGACAACCGAACCTCGAATCGATACTCAATCAGGAAAATCAGGTACTTACGAAATCAGAGAATCGACCGATTTTCAATTCGGACAATTCACTGATAGCGCCCAATGGGAATCTGGTGTTAAGTTATTTCCAATAAAATGAAGGGATTGTCTTTTTTTCGCCCGTTGACACCTGCATTAATTTGCTACCGGTTCTCATTACAATGGGAATAAGGAAGAATTATTGCGGCAGATCGTTCTGTCGACATGATATTGTCCAATCTGCCATCGACCATGTCAGGATTACCTGAATTGAGACCCGATGGATACAATAAACTCGACCATTCGGAAGGGTGGGTATGGAGTAGTCCGGGTAGGAATGCCGTTATGAAGGCGTTTCGGTATTGGATGTTAATGTGTTTTTTTGGATGGATCGCCGTCCCGGGCGGGTGGAGCGAGCCGTCCCCCTATTGGCGTGTCTGGACGACGTCCGACGGCCTGGTGGAATCGTGGAGCGGGGCGTTGACCGTCAGTCCCGCCGGACGACTTTGGGTAACGCACGGACAGGTGAAATCCATGAGCCGCCTGGATGGGTGGAGCGATGCAGACCGGAATTTCGTGCATGTCTATCCCAGCCCCGCTGCGGCCATCCGCGTTTATGAAAATACCGCAGGGCAGTTTTGGTCGATTTCTACAGACGGACTATTGCGATACGATCCCGAACAACAGACCTGGATTCATTATCCCATTCCGGAATTGCAGCAATACTCGCAGCGGATTTCCAATCCGGCCAACCAACAAGGGGAAGACCGTTTTATCCCGGAAGGGAAAGATCCGATACTGGATGATCTTAACGGCCGTTTCATTCCTTCCGCCCCCGATCGAGTGTTCCTGGTTTTTCCGGATCGTCTTATGGAATACGACGCCCAAACCGGCAAGACTCTTTCCATACAGGAATCGTATGCGACATCACTGGGCGAATTTCAAACGATTTTCCCGGCCGGCGATCATTCCTTCTGGATTTCGGGCGACCGGGGAATCGCCCGGTTAAGCATTCCAAAAACGGTTCCGGCATTTGATTATGAATGGAAGGAATATCCATTCCCGGTAGAGTTGGGGTTGCAGGGATTACAATTTCCCCTCGCGGGCCGGGGAAACCGAGTGTATGGAGTGGCCTATTCTCCGAGTCATTACCGGCGAGTGCTGGTCTATTTCAATGGAGAGTCCTGGTCGATACGGTATGCGGAGCACAGCCATATCGTACGCGGTTGGCCGGGAGACGAAGACCGAATCTGGATCGAAGTACGGGAAGAAGATCTTTCCACTTTAATTTTGCTCGACAGCGGTGGCACCGCCGTTGAAGAGAAAAACTCGGTGTTGGCGGGGATTTTCTACGATATTGTAACAACGCCCGAAGGAGCGTTCTGGTTGGCTACTTCGGCGGGTCTGGCACGTTATACCCCGCCTCTCTGGCGCACCCCGAACGAGGTTCGGAAAATCCGTTCGCGAGTCCACGCCATTCTGGAAGACAATGACGGTCGGTTGTGGTTTGCCGGACAGGATCAGTTGATTTGTCTGGATGAGGGAAATTGGAAAATTATACCTTTGCCGGAGGGGTATCGATCCAGTGTCAGTATGACTCGGGGCTTGGTCTCGTTACCGGGGGGAGCGCTGCTGATCGGAACCCGGTCAACCGATTCGCTTCTTTTGTATTACCCCGAAGAAGAACGCTTTGAAATCGTTCCCTATCCCGGAACGGGGCGGGTGAATCATATTTCACCTGCCCGCGATGGCAGCGCCTGGCTGGAGATTTTATCCAACGACGCATCGGATGTATTTCAATTGGATCGCTACGATGGCCGGCGGTTTCAGGCAGCCGAGACGGGATCGCGGGAAAATCTGGGCGGGATCCGGTATATTCTGGAGCGCGAGAATGGAGATATCTGGCTGGGAGGGTCGTCGCATCCCGGACTGGCGCGTTTTCGAAACAGGCAATTCAGCCTAATCGGCGAACGGGATGGATTCATGGGCAGCGGCGTTTTTTGCATTCACGAACGTCCGATTGGTTCCATTCTGTTCGGCGACCGGGACCGGTTGATTGAGTACGATGGGGAAAAATGGACGATTCTCCGTTCGCATTTGGACCGGGTGAACGCCATTTATACCGAACGGGATGGAACGATGTGGGTGGCGTCGGGAACCGGCCTGCATCGATATCAGAACGATTCCTGGGTAACCTACACGGCGGAAGACGGTTTGCCGGTGTCTTTTATTTACAGCGTTTATCAGGATCGCCGGGGACGTCTTTGGGCGGGAACCGCACAAGGTTTGAGTCTGTATCATCCGGAAAGAGACCGGGAACCGCCGGAGACGTTCATTCGCAGTGAAGAGAATCTGAAGGAAACCCCTCCCGGGGGAAATGTCCGTTTTCTGGTATCGGGAGTGGATAAGTGGAAACAGACGAACGAACAACGTTTGTTGTACTCGTACAAGATGGACGACGGCCCCTGGACGGCCTTTCAACCGGATCGAATCGCCGCGTTCAACGGCCTGGAGGCCGGGCCGCATACCTTCCAGGCGAGGGCGATGGATATCAACCAGAACGTCGATCCTGTCCCCGCCGTTCTGGAGTTCGAAGTCCTGCTTTCCTGGTATTGGGAAACCGGTTTTCTGACCGTCGCCGCGATCGGTATTCTCTCGATCCTGGCCTTGATCGGATACGCCATTCAACGTCATTTCACGCTGGAGCGATTGGTAAAAACCCGTACAGCGGATTTATCGCTTGCTTATGAGAAACTGGAGAACGAATTCGCCGAACGCCAGCGGCTGGAAGCGGAGAGTTTAAAAATCCGCGACCAGGAACAGCGGCGTATCGGCCAAGATTTGCACGACGGATTGATACAGCATCTGACGGGGATTGCCTATATTTCCAAGTGGCTTGAGAAGCGGTTGGGTTCGCTAATGCTGCCGGAACGGGAAAACGCCTCCGAAATCGCGCACGAAATCCATCAGGCGATTCGAGAAACGGAAGAGATCGCACGCGGTTTGAATCCGATCGTTCTGGAAACAGACGGCCTGGCGGAAGCCCTGCACGAGCTGGCGATACGGACGGAGAACCTGTTTTCCATCCGGTGCGAATTTCACGGTTTGGATGGGGGATTCACTCTGGAAGATAAAAATACGTCCTTGCAGTTGTACCGGATCGCGCAGGAGTGCATTCACAACGCAATCCGCCACGGAAAGGCGCAGCGGATCGAGATCGATCTCGCGCAAAAAGAAAAACGCGTTGTTTTAACCATTACCGATAATGGAACCGGATTTTTCGATCCGGAAGAATCCCGGCCGGGCATGGGGCTTCCTATTATGAAACACCGCGCCGGAACGATCGGCGCCGATCTGACCATTCATCCAATTCCCGATGGGGGAACGCGTGTCACCTGCATCCTCCAGAGGCACTGAAAGTAACGCACAGCCATGATGGAAACCACTCCTTCACCCATTCGTGTACTCATCATCGACGATCATCCGATTCTGCGCCGCGGATTGACGCTGGTAATCAATCAGGAATCGGACCTTCGCGTCTGCGGCGAGGCGGAAGATTCACCCAGCGCGGTCAGAGCCATCGAGGAAACTCATCCGGATATCGTTCTAGTGGATATCTCTCTG
>CAZFOX010000285.1:4451-6644 GCA_964520565.1 uncultured bacterium
ATCAATGGCATCGAGTTGATCAAGGTATTATTGAAGCGATGGCCCGATCTTCCCATCCTGGTTCTCTCGCGCCATCCGGAATCGATCTACGCCGAACGCGCCATCCGGGCGGGAGCGCGCGGGTATATCATGAAAGAGGAATCGACCGATCTCTTTTTGATTGCCATCCGCAAGGTGATCGGCGGGGAGTTGTATCTGAGTGAGGCGATTGAGAAATCCATTTTAAAAAAACGGATCGAGCCCGCAAAAGACGAGGCGTTTTCGCAACTTTCCGAGCTGAGCGACCGGGAACTGGAAGTGTTTCAATTAATCGGTCAGGGTTGGCAGCCCCGCCAGATTGCCGACCGGTTGAACCTCAGCGTTAAGACGGTAGAAACCTACCGTACCAATATCCGGCTCAAGTTACATCTGAAAAGCGCGACCGATCTCATTCAATTCGCCATCCAATGGTCGCGCTCCACAGAGTGATGATTGCGACTTGACGCGATCGGCGGCTCGGCGGGAGTCTCGCTCTCCCCCATTAATCGCCCGCCGTATCGTTCCTGAACGAGTATTTCCCCTGCCGCTTTGTCCCTGGGCGTCTTATGGCTACAATCGCGTAAGAAAAATTCCCCCTCACCCCGTTCCTCTCCCGGGGGGAGAGGGAATTAAAAAACGAGGGGAGAGGATAGATATTATCGATAAGCGATATTTAGTTTCAGGTGAATAGGAATGAAATTCGAACCGGTTATTGGATTTGAGACGCATGTGGAACTGGCGGCAAAATCGAAGGTGTTCTGCGCTACCCGTGCGGAATTCGGCGGGGAGCCGAATAGTTACGTCTGCGAAGTGTGTCTGGGATTGCCTGGAACGCTGCCGGTGCTGAATAAGGAATCCATTGAGATGGCGCTGAAAGTGGCGCTGGCGCTGAATTGCGAAATTCCCGATGTGACCGAGTTCGACCGCAAGAATTACTACTACCCCGATCTGCCTAAAAACTACCAGATTTCTCAGGAATACAATCCTCTGGGGCGTCACGGCTCACTGCCAGTTCTGCTGCCGGACGGGCGGGAAATCGCGGTCGGGATTCACAACATTCACCTGGAGGAAGACGCGGGCAAACTGGTACACGATACCTATAAGGGACGCGGCGTTTCGCTGGTCGATCTCAATCGCGCCAGCACGTCGCTTCTAGAAATTGTCAGCGAACCCGATCTGCGCAGCGCCGAAGAGGCCGAGGCCTTTATGGAAACCATGCGCGGCCTTTTGCGTTACCTGGAAGTCAGCGATTGTAAAATGCAGGAAGGCTCGCTGCGTTTCGAACTCAACATCTCCATGCGCCCCAAGGGGCAGAAGGAATACGGAACCAAGGTCGAAATCAAGAACGTCGGATCGGTGCGGGCGGTATTACGGGCGCTCGATTACGAAATGCGGCGGCAGACGGAAATTCTCGAAGATGGCGGACGGGTGATTCAGGAAACCCGCCTTTGGGACGACGAGCGCGGTGAGACCCGCTCTATGCGCGTTAAGGAAGGTGCGAAAGATTACCGTTATTTTCCCGAGCCCGATCTGCCCCCAGTGCGGATCGAGCGCGAGTACCTCGAAACCCTGCGCGCCGGTCTGCCTGAACTGCGCGACGCGAAGCGGAAGCGATTTGCGGGCGAGTTTGGTATTCCCGATTACGATGCGGGAGTGCTGGTGGCCGATAAAGCGGTGGCCGATTTCTTTGAAGAATGCAACCGGCTTCACAACGCTCCCAAAACCTACAGCAATTGGATCATGGTCTATATCCTGCGCGAACTGGGCGGCGAGGAGGAAAAAGAGATCGGCGATCTGAAGGTGACTCCCAAACACCTCGCCCAGCTGGCGCAGATTCTCGACAGCGGAAAAATCAACCAGAACATCGCCAAGAAAATCCTCAACGACGTTCTCGAAACAGGCGAAATGCCCGAAGCCATCATGAAAGCCCAAGGGTTGGAGATGGTCAGCGACAGCGGCGAAATCGAAAAGTTCGTCGACGAAGTACTGGCCGATAATCCCGGCCCTGCCGAGGAATACAAAAACGGCAAGGATAACACCCTTAATTTCCTCGTAGGCCAGGTGATGCGGAAATCGCGGGGAAAGGCCAAACCCGACACCGTGCAGGAATTGATTCGGAAAAAGGTGCGGGGGGGATGAAGCCATACGGCGTTTCATTCTGTGAACGCGATGTAA
>CAZFOX010000286.1:0-5968 GCA_964520565.1 uncultured bacterium
ATGAAAACCCCAGTCGACCGCCAATGCCAGAGATTCGAGAATTTGGGGTACAACATGCGTGGGTGTCACTAAATTCAAATTATGGCAGTCGATTTCCTGAAGATAAAACATGGCTTCCGCGAGTTCTCGAGTCGATAATTTTTCCCCCTCCCTATCATGGCTGAGATCGGAATTCTGACAGAAAACACAAGATAAATTGCATCCCGCAAAGAAAATCGTACCGGATCCTCTCATTCCACTCAAACAACGTTCTTCCCCATGATGGGGCATGACAGAAGCCACTAATACGTTATTTCCAATTCCACATTTCCCTTTCTGATTCTCAAATCGTCGAACACAACAATAGTGTGGGCATAATCGACAGGAAACCATGATTCCCTTAGCTTTAAAGGCCTGTTCCCGAATCAAGCCCGAATCAAGAGGAGGTCGACGCCAATTATTCATTTTCTCCTCCTATCAATAACGCCGGTTTCCCTTCCCTCGATTCTATTCCATCGTTCCAGATAGGATTGGACGTAAAGATCGCTGGAATTTTGTAATCGCCGATAATCGGATTCTGTATCCACATCGTACCATTCCGGAAGTATTGCGTAATCAATCGACATGAATTTCATGATATCGATAGTGGATTGAAAAACTCGATCTGTCGACCAGGGTATATCCTGAAACAATTCGGGAATTGGCCGTGAAAGACCGATCAGATAATACCCGCCATCCACAGCCGGCCCGATTACGGCCTCCCGTTTTTGCAATTCCAAAGAGCCTCGTTCGACATACTCCAATGGAACATCGGGACTATCGCTGCCGATTACTATAACACGGGAATAATACTGTAATTCCCGGTTAAATCCGGCCTGCAACCGCACTCCTAAATCGCCCTCCGGTTGCGCAAGATAAAAAAACCGATCGCCCAACCAATGGCGAACTGCGTTTTCCTCTTCTTGCGGATCAAAATAGATCGTACAATTGAACGGTTTTAATTCTTGAAGACGTTTGAGACCGATATCGACAAAATCCCGGTACAGTAGAGTGGCGGCTTTTTCACCGATACTCGCTGCCAGCCGGGTTTTAACATAACCTTCGCGAGGGTACTTAATAAAAATGAGAAGAGACGTTCGATCGACAATCATTATGAATCCCAAATATTATTCTACACAAAAACCTTCTGGGAAATCGCTCCTTCGCCATATCAAAAATGGAATGAGGAGATATCAAGGCCGGTCATTGGGATTTTTATGCCTTTTGGTATTCGTTGCCGTATCTTCCTTGCATGCACAAACTTTCCCCGACCCACCGGTTTTGGTTTCCCCGCCCAAAGGTGCCGTTATCCAATTTCCAGGTCCTGGCAAAGATACTTTTTTCTCCTGGAATCCCGTAACCGGTGCCACTCAATATATCATCAATGTGATATTGAATCGAATCCCAGTTGTCAGCCTTCGAACTGCCAATACATCCATTTATATCGATCTTCATCTCAAAGAAACAGACTCCCAAGCGACTGTTTCCTGGAGTGTATTATCGGTCTCCGGGACTATCGACTCGAAAACACCCGCCACATCTCAATTCACATTCAATTTGGAAGGAACGCCCCAACCTACCCAGATTCCTTCCATGACGCCAACGCCATTGCCTCCACCGGTTTTATACCAACCCGAAGACAAAGAAGAAATTTCCGCACTGGGTCAATTTCTTGTGCTTTTTGATTGGAGCGATGTAACCGGCGCTTCCGGCTATCGATTGACGGTCTATAAGGATAATGAGGAACTACTGAACAGAGTCATCGCAGGCTCGAAGCAGGTGGAACAATTTCAACAACAAATATTCGCCGTTCTTCAATGGGATGTTCGCACAATCGACGCTCTGGGGAACATAGGGTATCCTGGCCTTCGCCACGCTTTCTCAATCGGTAAAGATTCCCTTCCCACGCCGACACCCATGCCGATCGACCTGGATATTGATCGGAATCAAAAAATCGACGTATTGGACGTTTACCAGTTCGCCGCCCGCTTTGCAACCAACGATCCGAAAGTGGATTTAAATTATTCCGGGTTAAACAATGCTGCCGATTTGTTGATGTTTTTAGAACTATATCGAACACGATAATAGAGAATCATCCCGCTGGGCTTGGATCGGTCACCACCGCCGACTGGAATGAGTTCGATTTGAATTGTTCCTCGATCTGCTTACTTTGTTCCTGCGCTACCTGCTTGGGAGACCAGAGTTTTTTCTCAATGGGATCGTAGATACGTGCGTGGATAAAACGTTGGACTTTTTGGAAACATTGTAACGCATTATCCATGCGATCCATTTTTTCATACGCCAATCCCTGGATCAGAAAACAAGCCGCTACATTATTTATCAATCCCCAATGCAAAACGGAGTCAATATCCCCCCGGTTGAACTGATGGATTTTACCGGTGGCAGGGGAAGGGATATTGGCCGCGATTAGTCTTTTCTGCTCGGCTTCTGCTTCCGTATTGAATTGATCGATACATTTCTGCGTTTTTTCGATAGCCAATTCAAATCGTTCTTCATGGAAAGCATCCCAACCCTCATCTGTCAGCACCTCGATGGATGCCCAATCCTCCTTATCCAATGGTGCAAAACTGGCATCCAGAGAATCCTCTATCGAACTCAATGCCGGGGAAGGAGACGGATAAAATGAATGATAAAGATGGGTCGCGGTAATGACAAGAAGAGCAATAACGGTTATTCCGAAAAAAATCCGATGGTAAAAGTTTTCTCTTTCCACTTCTTGCAAACGTCCCGATATGATTTCAAGAGCGCGTGTTACGCTTCGAATCCAGGCTGTTTGCTGACATTGATGATTTTGAGAAGAATCCAGATTCGTTTTTTTCTTAATCTTATCCATCAGTTGGTATATTGATATCTCACAGGAGATAACAAGTCCCCTTCCTGTTATCTTGCCCTTCAATCAATTGATTCTGTAATGGTATGTTATTATACAAGCATCGTATGGGAAATCCAATGCTTCTACAGGCATTGGTCAAATACTATTCACTCTCCCATAAATCGATTCAGCCATTAAACGCCTCAAAAAACATGGATCAAATCATTGCATTATTGGCAAATTCCGTACAATTCTCTTAAACTCACAATCGTCACCAGGAGATTGAAATGGTTTTCAAAACACCGATTTCAATCCAATAATATTTTTAACTTCAAGAAATTCGATTCGATTCCTGGACTATTTCTGCAAGAACGCTAACTGCAACCTCTGCAGGTGTATGACCCCCGATCGGGATTCCAATAGGTGCATGAAGTTCGTTCACACGTTCGCGGGAAACGCCCTGCGCTAATAATTGATCCCGGACACGCATACATTTTAATTCGCTACCTATCATACCCACATAACGAGCAGATGATTGAAGCGCCATCCGCGCAATCAACTCATCATGATTGTAGCGATAGGTCATGATCGCAAGGAAATCCAGCGATGTAGGTTTTAGTATTTCCATGGACGATTCAAACGATGCACAGATCACTTTCACATCAGAAGGGAAACGGTCGGGTTGAGCATATTCTTCGCGGTCGTCGTAGATTACGACTTGCAGGTTCAATTCACGCGCCATTCGGGAAAGTGTCTGACCGACATGTCCCGCTCCGAAAACGATCAAACGGGGTACAGTACCAATCGGTTCGATAAAGATACGCAATTCTCCGCCGCAAACCGCTCCTACACTATCGGACTTATTTTCACGAAGGTCTATATGAAGCAAGCGGCTTTCATTGCTTCCCATGAGAGCCATGGCTTCATCAATAACTTTCTTTTCCATCGCTCCACCGCCAATCGTTCCCTCGATAGCGCCATCGGGGAAGACAATCATACGAGCGCCGGGTTTGCGGGGCGTCGAACCGGTAGATTCAACAACGGTTGCCAGTATCGCGCTTTTCCCTTCCTCAAATAGTTCCTGGATACGTTGAAAGATCGAGTGCCCCATATTACATCTCCTTTTCCAATCCGCGAGATTCGTATTGTTTCTTGAGAGTATGAAAATCTTCGGGTGTATTCAAATTCTGCAGAATCGTTTCAGTGTTTGTTTCTACATGCCGAATTCGATCCGGATACATCCGATACAAATCGCGCAATGATTGATCGTCTTGAAACGATAAAATATCCGTAAAAAAAGCAGAACCAATCAGAGATGGATGGCCACGCCGAAACCGATGCGAAGGAATTATAATATCTTCGGGACTGGAAAAAACAGAAACCAATCGACTTAAAACGAAAGCCGGAACCAAAGGGCAATCCACAGGCCAAATGAAAGCGCCTTGTGTATCTTCGGGTAATTGCCTGAGTCCGCATTGAATGCTGGTCGTCCGGCCTTCCTGAAAACGAGGATTATTCACCCATTGAATTGGTATCGATATCCTTTTACGAATCGTTTCCGCCTGATAACCAAGCACAACAACAGGTCGAATATTCGGATACGAAATAAAAGGATTGAAAAAAATGTGTTCGAGTAAAGTTCTCTCACCTAACTGTAATAGAGGTTTCAGAGTTCCCATTCGCTCGGAACGTCCTGCTGCAAGAATGACTACACCATAATTCATGGAAGAAATCGTCTTTCCAGGTCTATCATCAAAGAATTGTCATTGCGTATGATTGTACGACTATAAGAACCAGGGGAAAAGGAAAGACCAGAGGAAATAAATGCCTAAAAAAAATTGCAATTTCCGCATCAATACCTCGAAACACCCAACTTAAAAATAGTATATAGTATCTTAACCCCGGCTTTGATACTTCCGAGCAGCGTTCCGGAAATCTTGGATCGACCGATCCGTTTGCGATAGGGTACGGGTATTTCGACACAGCGAAGACCTGCCATAGCAGCTTTAATCTGCATTTCGACCGTCCAACCAAAATCGGTATCTTGCATATCCAAGGATTCCAAAGAAGATTTCCGAATCGCACGGAAAGGCCCCAGATCGGTATAAACCACGCCAAAGAACATTCGAATCAGGATGCACGCCAGCCAATTTCCGAATCTTGCATGGACGGGTAATGCACCCTTCTCTCGATATCCCCGAACTCGAGAACCCATTACGAAATCGGCCAGGTTCTCTCGAATCGGTTCAATGATCATCGGGAGATAGGCAGGATCGTCGCTGTAATCCGCATCGAGAAATACCAGAATATCCGCTTCTTTTGCTTCCCGAATTCCCCTCTGGCAAGCGCTGCCGTACCCGCGTTGCGATTCATAAACGACCTCGACTCCGGCCTCTCTCGCTCTGCGAGCCGTATCGTCTGTAGAACCATTATCGACAACGATGACACGATTCACGGTATCGAGAGGAATGGCCTGAATAACCCGCACGATTGAATCTTCTTCATTGAACGCGGGAATAATCAAATCAACTTGCATGGATCAAACTTTTTATCCATTGGGATCAAATAAGTAAACCGGGAACGAATCGATTCGCTCCCGGTTTTTTTCTCCATAGAAGAAAACATTTATTTCTGGGTTAAAAATTTATATGTGGTGATCTGATGATACGTTTCACCCGGTTTCAAGATCGAAGAAGGAAATTCGGGATGATTGGGAGAATCGGGATAATGTTGAGTCTCAAGGCAGAAACCATATCTATATTGATACGCCTTGCCGCCCTTCCCAATAACACTCCCGTCCAGAAAATTGCCCGTATAGAACTGCACGCCCGGCTGAGTGGTATAGAATTCCATCACACGCCCCGAGGAGGGTTCAACCACACGCCCTCCCAGCGCCAGTTTTCCCGTCTGATTGTTGAGCACAAAGTTGTGATCGTAACCGCCGCCGAACTTGATCTGTTGATCGTCGGCATTGATACGCTCGCCGATCGGTGTGGGTTGCGTAAAATCGAACGGAGTGCCCTTCACCGGGCGAAGTTCTCCCGTTGGGATCAAGGTCTCGTCAACCGGAGTAAAACGATCGGCATTCAATTGGAGCACGTGGTCGAGAATGGTCCC
>CAZFOX010000286.1:5978-6635 GCA_964520565.1 uncultured bacterium
CCTTCACCAGCCAAATTAAAATAAGCATGGTTGGTGAGATTCAAGGGTGTCGCTTTATCCGTTTCGGCAAAATATTCGATCTTCAGTTCGTTATCGTTCGACAGGCTATAGATGACACGGCATTTAAGATTTCCGGGATATCCTTCTTCCCCATCTTTGCTGGTGCACGAAAATTCCAGAGCGGGAAGATCGTCCTGCAGGATTTCTTGGACGCTCCAGACTTTCTTATCAAATCCTTTCAAACCGCCATGCAAGGCATTGGGGCCATTGTTCACCGCTAACGAATACTCTTTCCCGTTTATAGAAAATTTCCCCTTGGCGATTCGGTTTCCATACCTTCCGACAATCGCACCAAAATAGGGGTGCCCTTTTAAGTACCCATCCAAGGTATCGAATCCGAGTGTAACATCTCCAAACTGGCCGCTTTTGTCGGGCGTTTCAATCGAAACGATGATCGCGCCATAGGTCATAATGCGAACCTTCATGCCTGCCGCATTGGTCAGCGTAAATAGATCGACGGATTCTCCTTCAGCGGTTTTCCCAAATGGCTCTTTTTTCATGTTCAATCCCATCCCTTTACTGGCTAGATCTTTGGCTGCAGGTGCTGCAACACCGTCACCTGCCAACGAGAAAACGAAAGCAGTACCAATCAATAAA
>CAZFOX010000287.1:0-632 GCA_964520565.1 uncultured bacterium
ACGAAACATACGTGGCATGGGTGCGGCGGTTACTACTTTGGTTGTACTGATGTTCACAACCGCGGGTAATATCTTTTCCACAGCCTCCACGATGGGTGTTCGGCGATTATTTTCTATGCCTCCCGCCTTGTTGGTAATAAAAAGAGCTGTCACAAAACCCAATAAAAGCGTCAAGGTCGCAGGTCTCTTTTTCATTGCTTTCAACCCTATCTACACATGTATGAGTATTCATTTCTAAGATGCGAAGCAAGTAGTATTCCAGGTGAGAAGTTATGATTTATCTAGCAGAATTATATTTATTTATGACTAGATGATTAAGGTATTATCTTAGTCATGATACCACTTCGAATGAGCCAGAATGGCGCGTCCATTTTCTAGAAGGCTGTGCCAAAAAGACTTCAGGTATTTTCTTTCAAATTGCGTAATTATTATTAAGTAAAAACGGTAAAATTTCTCGATATAATAAAATATAGAAATTGTTCCCCTCTGAGAGAGGGGTAGGGTGAGGGAAGATTTATCAACAACGTAACTCTTTAAATCGATTGAAATAAACCATTACCAACGTTTCTAATTCTGTAATAAGCAACATTCCCCATTTTATCGATTGGAAAGGTGATGTTATTATTGAATAA
>CAZFOX010000287.1:647-6366 GCA_964520565.1 uncultured bacterium
TCGATTTGGTATATGCTTTTGCGGATAGAATCAGTGCGAGAGATGTGGATGGTCTTTGCGAACTTATGAGTGACGACCATATTTTTATGGATGCTATGGATACGACTGTCCAGGGACGGGAACCTATGCGCAAGGGCTGGCGGGGGTATTATGCTATGGTTCCCGATTACTACATAAAAATCGAGCAAGTATTTTCCGATGGGAACACAGTCGGTGCCTTTGGCCGGGCAGGGGGGACGTATTCTTCAGACGGAACAATCAAACCGGAAAATCACTGGGAAGTCCCCGCCACCTGGATGGCGGTTATCCGCGACGGCAAAGTGGCCTTATGGCGCGTCTATGCCGACAACGAACCCATCCGACAAATCATAGAGAGAGAAAAATCCCGCTCATAGTTCCTAGAGCGACCAACAAAAAGGGTCGAGCAAAAAACAACAATCTGACTTTTAGATTGCTTCACTTCGTTCGCAATGACACGAACGTATCGCTATGTCATTGCGAGCAAAGCGAAGCAATCTAATGATGATCCGATTCGCTGTGGATCCATAGTATGCCTTTTTTACCCGACAATAGTAAACGATAAGACTATTAGAGGATAAATTCTGATTCCTGGAAGAATTTCAATCGACTAAAGCTTGATATGTCAGGGTCTTTAATTTAATTTGAATCTCGTCGTCGCAGGGCTGGCGGTGCGTCATGAGGAGTATAACGAGATTCTCCTGGGGATCGATGCGGAAATAAGTCGACGCCGCGCCATCCCAACCATAATCGCCATTCGTTCCTATCGTTGGACTCTTGGCCATATCGGTCAATACACTGACAGCGAATCCATAACCGTGCCCCTGTAATTTCGTCCAGGGCAGGGAAGAAATGGTGTCCGGCAACTGGTTCGAACTCATCAACTCGACGGTTTTCCGGCTTAAAATACGAACTCCTTCCAATTCGCCCCCGTTCGCCAGCATCTGCGCGAAACGCATGTAATCCGATGCCGTGGATACCAATCCCCCTCCGCCGGAAAGCATCCGGTTTTTATCTTTCGCGTATCGTTCGTAGGCTTGCTCGTGGGGTAATGGCTTTAATCCCTCTTCCGCGGTATGTTGATAAACTTTGGTAAACCGTCCCAGTTTATCCTCGGGGACAAAGAATCCCGTATCGATCATCTTCAAAGGAGTGAAAATCCGCTTTGCGAAGAACTCTTCCAGAGTCTGGCCGGAAACCACCTCCACCAGCCGCCCGAGAACGTCGATGGCCACGCTGTACTGCCACTGGCTCCCTGGCTGAAAGTAAAGAGGAATCTTCCCCAGTTTTTCCGTCATCTCTGCCAGAGTGCTACTGGGATCGAATAACTTGAATTCTTTATAAACCGTATCGACCGGATGGCTCCCCCATCCATATCCCAACCCGCAGGTCTGCCGCAACAGGTCTCGGATGGTCATTTTCCTCTCGCACTTGTCTGTAACGATATTGCCTTCCGAAACTGCGCGGAACACCTTTAAATCTTTGAAGGGTGTGAGGTATTTTTCCACCGGATCGTCCAGCAGAAACTTGCCTTCTTCAAACAGGATCGCAACGGCAACGCTGGTAATAGGCTTAGTCATCGAATAGATGCGGAAGATATCGTCGTCCTTTACCGGTATCTTATTTTCAATGTCGCTGTATCCGAATCGTTCGAAATAGGCCACCTGACCGTGCCTGGCAATCGACACAATCGCGCCGGGAAACAATCCCTTTTCTACATACTCGTTCATAATCGGCGCAATACGCTGCAGGCGTTCCTTCGAAAAACCCAGATTTCCCGGCGAGGAGGCCGGTAATCCCTGCGAAAAACACGGAAACGAAAGTGTCATAATCATCGTGAAAACCATGACGCTTCGAAAACGATTGAATAACATGGTTCTTTACTCCTTGGAAGATGGAAAGACGGGATGAGAAAACGAAAAGCGATATTTTTTCACAAATGGATTTCTCCACATCCCGCTTCATGATATCGTATTGGAACAGACAACAAAGATATAGACTCATACACGAATAATGGAATCCTCATGAATCCATTTCAGGCAATCGAGGCGAGAAAAATTGATTCTGGTTTTAGAGAAAAGAAATTATGAATGAATCCACAAAATATCCTCTACCCATTGTACGATTATTAAAATACGGTGATGCCAGTAAATCGAGTAAGCAATGGCCCGATTACACTCGATTGGGAATCGGAAATGAGCATATTTCCTATTTAATCCAAATGGTGCGTGATGAAGATTTGAACCAGTCAACTCATGATTCTCTCGATGTCTGGGCACCGACACATGCCTGGAGAGCCTTGGGACAACTCCATGCCGAAGAAGCCATAGAGCCTCTAATCGGCATCCTTCATTGGATAGATGATCGTGATGACGATTATGTACTTGAGGAATTACCGGATGTATTCGCTCTGATCGGCCCAGCCGCGATTGAACCACTGGCTGACTACTTGGCCGATTCAACTCATCCATCTTTCGCGCGTATCTGTGCATCGGAGAGTCTGTATAAGATAGGGAATGCCCATGAGGCATACCGCTCAAAATGCGTTTCGGCGATCTCGGAGCAATTACAGAGGTTCCAAGAAAACGATTCCGATCTGAATGCTTTCCTGATATCCGATCTGATCGATTTGCATGCAGTCGAATCCATCGATTTGATTAAAAAGGCATTCGACGAAGATTGTGTTGATTATGGAGTGATTGGAGATTATGAAGAGGTCGAAATCGCTTTGGGTCTTAGAACCCATAGAAGCCGCGTAGTACTCACCTATGAAAACAATGACGACCGGGAAGATTTATGGGATTACGATCTTTACGACTGGAATCCATCCTCCACAATTCCTTCCCAATCTCAAAAAATTGGCAGAAACGATCCCTGCCCCTGTGGCAGTGGGAAAAAATACAAAAAATGCTGCCTGAATAAGGAATCTAAGATCGAATAAACTCGGCGATGACACTCGCTGCCAGCGCATGCCCCTCTTCCGACCAATGCCCGTCGCCGGGAATTGAAAGCGTCGCTTCGGGATGTTGAACTTTGTACTCCAGAAATTCGATCTGCAAATCCAGATAAGAAATGCCAAGTTCGTTGGCGATTTCTATAAACGCAGCTCGATTCTGCTTCACGTACTGGATTCGTTCTTCCGTCTCCCCGTTTCCCTCCCCGATTTCATATTGATCGGGAATAAGAACTACAATAAACCGTGCGTCTCTTTTGCGGCAATCCTTCTGAAATCGATTTAAGAAATGTCGGGTGATCGCTTGCGCGTCGCGCAGGAACAGAGGATCGGTATTGAAAATAGCGTTTCGAACCATCGCGTTTTTCTTGAGGTTTTGCTTCAATACATTCAGGGAGTAATCCAAAAAATTAATAAAGTACGATCCCGTCTTGATCGTTGCCCAGAAGGGATGAGTCAGCGTTTCGGTTTGAGGGGGGACTAATACAATAGAATCCCCATCGATCTTGGCGTATAACCGGTCTTTGGAAGCCGTCGCGTTGTCTTCAAAATCGTTGTGAAAAAACGCAATCGTCACCGTATCGTCCGGCCCGATGGCCTCTCGCCACTCGTCTTCAAACAGGGCATACTGCATCACCGTGCCGGAACCATTAATCCCCCGGTTGATAATCCAGTAATCAGGCAATTCCAAATTCATCCGGTCGGTGAAAACCTTCCCCTGCCCAACGCCCCACCCCCAGGTAAATGAATCGCCGAATACGATAATGCGCTTTGTGGCTTCTGGATGATCGAATTCATGCAACCGGAACCCATTGGAATCCTGTTTGATAATCGCATCAAACGAAGGACGCTTGAAACGTCCTGTAAAATTCTTCTTTCCTTTCCATCCGATGAGTGGATCTTTGACATGAAAACTGCGCAGGGGATTAATAAAGGCGGGTGTGTACCCACCCAGCCGCATCGCGGTTTCCAGAGCGAGAACCGTCACGATTACCGCAAGCAGTATGGCAATCGTTTTGAAGAAGAATAGTTTGATTCTTTGTCTTTCGATTCGAATAAACATCGCCGGTTTTATATTCTGTATTACAATACAATTCCAAAAAGAAAGGCCGCATTCCGCGGCCTTTCCTCCGTCCACTGTTCGATTATACATTCTCCGGCGTTGGATGCACCCATGGATCGCGGTAGGGACGCTGCAACAGCTGGTTGGCCTCTTCATCGCCCACAATCCGTCCCTTCTCCGCATCCCAGGCCAGCGTCCGCCCGGTCTTCATGGCGATATTGGCCAGAATGCAACTCCCGCCGGAAATCAATCCTTCCTCGATATCGGCCACCGGGCGGCTCCGTTCGTCTACAGCTTGAAGGAAATTCCTCCATTGTCCCCGAATCGCGGGAGCGCAATGCTTCTCCAATCCTCTCTCTGTTTTATCCTCGGGATACTCCTCCAATTCGTAAACCACATCGCGATGTATCTTCTCGCCTCCGCGGCCTTCGGGGATGAAATCCCAGCCGTAAACACTTGCCTTCAGCGTTCCCTTATCGCCATAAATGATCCCCGCCCAGCCATAATCGGGATCGGGTGATGTCCCCCACGTGCGGTGTTGCCAGACCACCGGATATTCATCGTAATCAAACGTCGCGGTTTGTGTATCGGATATGTTGGATTTACTTTCCTTATCAACCAGAATACCGCCCGACGAACTGATTCGCTTCGGCCATTTCAAATCGAGCAGCCAGCGCACCATATCGAACATATGCACGCCCATATCCCCCATAATTCCATTTCCGTATTCCATAAAAGCCCGCCAGCCTCCCGGATGCTGAATCCGGCAAAATGGGCGCATGGGAGCGGGGCCGGTCCACATTTCGTAATCCAGATTCTCCGGCGGCTTCTCGTCCGGTGGATTCCCCCGAGAACGCATATGGTAGTAACAACAAATTTCCACCATCCCGATTTTCCCGAGTTTTCCTTCACGGATAATTTGATCCCGCGCTTCGATCAGATGCGGTGTGCTGCGCCTCTGCATATTCACCTGAACGACCCGGTTATATTTCCGCGCCGCCGCCAGCATCGCCTGGCCTTCGACCACATCCACGCTGATGGGCTTTTCCACATAGACGTCTCGTCCCGCCTGCATTGCGGCGATGGCCGCCAGGGCGTGCCAGTGATCGGGTGTAGAGACCTGGACGATATCGAGGTCTTCCTGCTTGAGCATTTCGCGGTAATCGCTGTATGTGGTCGGCCGTTTTTTGGAAGCCTGGCGCTGTGCCACCATATCGGCCGCTTCGGACAACATGTTCTTATCCACGTCGCACAATGCCACCACCTCGGCCGGCTCCACCTGGAGCAGCCGGAATAGTGCGCTTTTGCCGTACCAGCCGCTACCGATGAGCGCGTAGCGCCGAGGTTTCCGGCTGCCGAAATCCACGGCAAAACTGTGTGCGGCAGACATCGCGATCCCGGCAGCTCCGGCTTGTAAAAATCTGCGTCGATCCATAATGAATTCTCCCTGGCGGTATAGAGATCAAAGAAACAACCATGTTTCCGACTATAAATGAACTACCTCCCCGATGCAAGCAGAGAGGAAGAATAAGAGAGGAAGAATAAGCGAGGAAGCAAAAGCGAGGAAGCAAAAGGTAGAGTACACGTCCCGCCCGCAAATTTCGTAGATTGATCCCAAGAAGCGCATGCGTCCCCGCCCGCGCCCCCCCCCGCCCCGCCCCCCCCGGGAGGCCGCGGCGGGGGAG
>CAZFOX010000287.1:6376-6607 GCA_964520565.1 uncultured bacterium
CCGCCCCGCCACCCCCCTCCTCAATACTCCCTTGATCGCTCCTACGAATCGCCAGGGTCCCACCCCGCCCAACACCCCCCGCCGCGCATCCCCTTTCCTGCAATCTTCGTAGATCGCCCCCAAGAAGCGCATGCGTCCTCGCCCGCAAACCACCCTCCGCCGCGCCTCCCCCTTCATCGAAACTTCGAAGATTGTCCCGTCTCCGCCCGCCCGCCCTCACCCCCAAAGAAC
>CAZFOX010000288.1:0-6595 GCA_964520565.1 uncultured bacterium
GAGTTCCCGGTAAGACCCCCGCCTTTTCATCTTCAGCACGGAAAAACCCACGCGAAGGCGCGAAAGAAACGGGAGCGGGGAAAAACGCAGCAGATCGAGCGGCGTCGTGAAGGGATACAGTTTCCCACCGTATTCGAATCCTACAGAAGAATCGCACCAGTGGAGTTTTTCCGATAGTCCCATCCGGTCGACGAAGGCCCGAACGTGCGTGTCGCTGGTGAAGATGTGGTGATAGAAACGGTCGAGTTGAGTATGGCCGAAGGGGATATCGGAGGCGAGGCCGCCCAATCTCCGCTCGCGCTCGTATACGCGAACGTCGTGGCCGTTCCGCGTGAGATGCCAGGCCAAAGTACAACCGGCGGCGCCGCCGCCTATCACGGCATATCGCAGTTTATTTCTCATCGAGCATCAGTTTGTATTCAATGCTATCGACCAGAGCCTTCCAGGACGCTTCGATGATGTTTTCGGAAACGCCCATCGTAATCCATTCCTGCTTTCCATCGCAGGATTCGATCAACACGCGGGTCATGGCCGCGGTTCCCCGGCCGGTATCGATGATGCGTACCTTAAAGTCGTTCAGCCGGACATCGCGCAGCTGGGGGAAACGAGTCTCCAGGGCTTTGCGCAAGGCGTTATCGAGGGCGTTGACCGGTCCGTCGCCGTCGCCCGCCATGAAGTAGACCTCATCGTCCACTTTGACGCGGACGGTTGCTTCCGTCCACAGGCCGCCCTTGTGCTGGTCGACCAGAACCCGGTACGCCACCAGTTCGAAAAACGGCTTGTATTGCCCCAGTTCTTTCCGGATCAAGAGTTCCAGCGAGGCGTCGGCGGCTTCGAAGAAATACCCTTCATTTTCCAGCTGCTTAATTTTATCGAGAATGGTTCGCGCTACGGGAGAAGACTTATCGAGTTGAATCCCCATCGATTCGGCTCGGTAAAAGATATTCGACTGGCCGGCCAGTTCCGAAACTAGGACGCGCTGCTGATTGCCCACCAGAAGGGGATCGATATGCTCGTATGTTCGGGAATCGCGCTGGATCGCGCTGACGTGGATTCCACCTTTGTGAGCGAAAGCGCTCATCCCCACATAGGGTTGATTGCGGCGCAGGGGGACATTGGCCAGTTCGCTGATATAGAGACTCAGACCGTGGAGACTGCATAATTGATCTTTGGAGACAACATCGTATCCCATTTTCAGCATGAGGTTCGGTATTACAATCGACAGATCGGCGTTCCCGCAACGTTCGCCGAAACCGTTGAACGTGCCTTGGACGTGTGTCGCTCCCGCCATAACCGCCGCCAGGGCATTGGCTTCCGCGCAACCGGAATCATTGTGTGTATGAATACCTAACTTACAGGATACCTTGGAAATAGCGGCTCTTGTCATTTCCGAAATTTCGTGCGGAAGGCAGCCGCCATTGGTATCGCATAAAACAATCGTATCCGCACCTGCACGGGACGCCGCCTCGAGAGTTTGCAACGCATATTCGCGGTTGCTCTTAAAGCCATCAAAAAAGTGCTCGGCATCGTAGACCACATGGCGGCCGTTGTCTTTCAAATACCGAACCGAATCTTCGACCATTTTCAGGTTATCGCCGAGTTCCACCCGGAGCGCACTCCGGACGTGGAGGTCCCAGGTTTTGCCGAAAATGGTCACCACCGAGGTTTCCGATTCGAGCATGGCCCGTAGATTAGGATCGTTCTCCACCGAGTTTTTTGCGTGGCGCGTGCTTCCAAAAGCCGTGATTCTCGCATGCTGAAAGGCGATTTCCTTCGCTCGTTGAAAGAAGGCGATATCCTTCGGATTGGAGCCCGGCCATCCGCCTTCAATAAAATCGATTCCAAATGCATCCATGCGCTGGGCGATTCGGATTTTATCTTCCACGGACAAGTTCACGCCTTCGCCCTGCGTTCCATCGCGCAAGGTCGTATCGAAAATCTCTATTTTCCCGCTCACGAAACGACTGCCTTTCTATAAACCGCATTATGCGGCTGTTTCCCCAGGCCATTCCCGCTCATACAAGAAGCAGAAAGATCCCGCACCCGATCCGGGAAACATCCCACGGATCGGAACACGGTTTCTTCTCTAACCGGGATTCATTACGAATAAAGGGGTATCTTACGCGCAAAACGGATTTTTTACAATGATTTCCATTTTGAATTCCATTGGATTGAAGAGGATCAGTAGAGATCCCATTCCGAGACCTGAGTCCCCGTGCTATCCAGAACGGTCAGAGCGTTGGAGAGGTACAGGCCGTGTCCATCTCCCGTCCGAAGAGTAAGAGAATAAACGCCAGGTTCCAAACCGGCGGGCAGTGTTCCCACCAGGTTGTTGCACGACTCCCTTTCAAGATCGCTCACAGGAATAGAATCCAGATACGCCCGGTAACCCGATGGAAGCACGAAACCATTTCCTTCCAGCGTAACCGCAAACGGTCCCGATTGAGACGCCAGATCGATCGTATCCGGATTCAATTGAACCAGAGCGGGCGCAAGCGAAGAATCTTTCTGGTTCAACCAGTTCAGCCCATCGCGGAGTATCGTCGTTCCCGCAGCGGCATCCAACGTTTCGAGAGGAAAACCCAGGAAAATAGCCCGGTAGGTGCATACGTCAATCGTAACGCCAACCGTTCTTGCCCGATTTCCATCCGCGATGAAAGCTCGTTGTACTTTGGTATTGTCGAGAGGCGTTAAAAAATCCGTCCAATTCTCAAAACCAGACGGGAAAGTCATGATAAACGGGCCGAGACCATCCGCAAACGCATGACTTGAAACGCCTTGAATCGTGTTCGCACCATTTTCCTGGTCCCGCACCGCTACCATCAGCACTTCCTGAAGAAAGGCGGACGTTTGTTTGTCGTCGGAATAATCCTGGCCGGAAAGAAACAACGTTCCCCCCTCTGCCAGGTATTTCATCATCTCCGTCTCAAAGATCGTCCGGGAATTGTATATTCGGCGATATTCGGTCGAATTCTCGTCGGGAATCGAATTCAAAGTATTGTCGCCCAGAAACCAGACAATGTTTTTGAAACGCATCAAATAATCCAACACCGGATATTCCATGCTGTTCGTATCCCATTCAGTAAACGACACATTGTTTTCGACGAGCCGGGCAGTGTAATACTTTTCGTAATCGCCCCCCCCGTCGTCGTCCACTAAAAGAACGTCTCCAAAAGGCGTTGGCGCCGATACAATCCTCGCCCAATAGGGGATCGAATAAGACCGGCCGGAGGCGAGGTTCGTACAAATCCACTCTCCTTCGAGATCCCCCAGAGGTAACTCGATCAGTGAAGGCAGTGTTATCTGGATTTCTTTCTTTTGCCCCGGTTCCAGAACGAAGGATTCCTCCGAAACGATCACTCCATCGAAATTCAATCCATCGGACGGCTGGAGCGTATAAGCCGCCGGTTGTCCGGAGACATTCACCACGCGAATCCATTGGGGATCGGGAGGGATTTCGGGAATCATATGCATTCCAAAATTGACGATCGCCGGAGTTACGATCGTATCGACCTCGATTGCCGCCTCGGCATTCACCGCGCCGGAACCGGTCTGCAACAGGGAAGCCGGTTTTCCGTTCTTTTTATTAATCGGCCGCGACGCCGAAAGCGCGAGAGCCGATTTGATCCAGGCCGGGGGCCAATCGGGATGCTGTTGCCGGAGGATAGCGGCCAGACCGGAAACACGCGGCGCAGACATGCTGGTCCCGGCCAGCCACATAAAACCCGAGGCATTGAATGAGGAATCGTTGGTATCGTCGTTTTGCGTCCCGGCAAAGCTGCCCTCGCCAATGGCGAGTACGTCCGGCTTGAAGACATAATTGATCGTGGGTCCGGCGGGACTGAAGGAAGACAGGCGGTTGGGTTCGAGCCGGCTGTCCGATATGGGAATCCCCTGGATGCGAATCGACAGGGAACCACCGGCCTGCAAAGCGTCCTTGACCATTTTCCCCGAGTCTTGATCGATCAAGATACTGGGAATCGTCGTTCCGCCGGTTTCCGGCCAAGTCAGTGGATTTTCAAATTTATTGTTAAGAAAAAGCACTCCCTCCGCGCCAATCTGTTGGGCGCGGTTGATCTTCGAGACAAACGTGCAGTCGCCCCGGTTGATCGCCACCCATCCCGTCAGGGGAGAATCCAAGGACAAGGATTCACATGCCAGGCCATCGCTCGGCGATCCATATCCTCCCCCGTCCAACAAATCGATATCCTGAATGGGAAAGGTCCCGACAATGGGAGAGACAAACGGCCCGCCCTTCGCTCCAACCACGCCGGGGATGTTTTTCAGGATCGTCTCGCCGTTTTCCAAGATGCTGACGTAAACATCGAAGTTGGGCGGGTTTCCATTGGATACATGGGAATTGGAGATCGATCCGACTGTAATCGCTCCTTCCGCCTGGCTTGGGCTCCCGATCGTAAAATCATCGCTGCCGCCATTCCCAGCCGCCACAACGACAACGACGCCGAGATCGACGGCGTTGTTAATTGCCTGAACCTGCAAATCGTGTTGTGGATCGCCGAAAATTTCCGATCCAAGGCTAAGGTTTATCACATCCGCCCCATCGGCGACGGCGCTTTCAATAGCGCGAATCACCTGGCTGTTTTCGCTGGTAGAGGAAGTGAACACCTTGTAATTTCCCAGGTAGGCCTGGGGCGCCACGCCGGACAAGGTTCCCAGAGGCGATTCGACATTCCGATTCGCGGCAATAATCGTGGCGACGTTGGTTCCATGTCCCATGCGGTCATAAAGAGTCGTATCGCCCTTGTCTCCCTGCAGAGGAGGGAACACGCGGGCGGCAATCACTTTTTCGTTGGTAAAGTTCACATTGCCTTTGGGAAACCCAGCCGGATACGTATATCCCTCCGGACTAAAAGCCGGGTGAGTGACATCGATCCCCGTATCGATAACCGCTACGAAGATATCCTTCCCGGCCTCGTCTCCCTGATGAAAGCGCTCCCACGCCTGGGGCAGATTCATGAGTGAGGAACTGCGGGTCAAGAAAGGTTTTACCGTGCGAATGGGAGCAACGTACGCCACGCCGGGAATCTGCCGTAATTCGTTCCATTTGGCAGAATCGATTTGAATGGCAAGCGCGTTAACCAATTGGTTGAAACGATGGAGAACGATCGCATTGGTATCGATGGAATAGATCCGGCTGGCCAGGGTATTTTGCCGTTCTTCGACAATTCGCTCGTACTGCCAAGCATCCGCCTGCTTGGCCTTAAAAGCGGCGGATTTCAAAGGAGCGTTACCGCTTAAGCGGTGTTGATGAACCAAAACCGGTGGGGAATCCAACACCACAAAGCAGGCTTTATCGTCTGTTATAACGGTTCGGGCTGATGTGGAAAGAACGAAAAAAAATCCCATACAAGCAATTCCATACAATACGGATTTCCAATTCATATCGTACCCTTATTCGTATCAATCCACCTTCGATAATCAGGAGGATTATCCTAAAACGAATCTTTTGAACTAATTATAAATTCTTGTGATTATATCATTCCCCCGATGGGAAATGAATGTAATTCGCCAATTCATCTCTCTTTCGGTTCAAAGAAAGATGACAACTGGTATATCCCCCCCGTTGGGATAGTACAATAATAAATATATCAAAAAAGAACTCCATCAACAAAAAAAATTCTCTTCTCTTCCAGGAATGCCGGTTTTCGATCCCAAAAATACTATTAAAACAGAATAATCCATAACAAAAAAATTGCCTATCCCGTTCATCCCAAATAGGATAGGCAATTGGATTTCTCTGCGCTGTCTATCAGGATTCTTCAGCCACCTGCTCTTCTTCCAAACCAAACTCTTCGCACAAAGATCGCACGGCCAGCTCAGTATAATCCTGGTTGATGACACAGGAAATTTTGATCTCCGACGTGCTGATCATCAGGATGTTAATATCCTTGGCAGCGAACGTATTGAACATGCGCGCCGCAACGCCTGCATGCGCTTTCATGCCCACGCCGATCGCGGAAATCTTGGCGATTTTGGAATCGTAACGTATCTCTTTGGCCGCCACGATGCCGAGTAAATCTTTTTCCAGTTTCTGAATGTAAGGGATATCGGTTCGCTCGACCGTGAAGGAGATATCAGCCTGCCCCTCTTCGCCCACGTTCTGGACGATCATATCCACGTTGATGTTCTTATCGGCCAGGAACTTGAAAACCGCCGCCGCCGTTCCGGGCTTATCGGCGATTCTGCTCAAAGTAACCTTGGCTTCTTTCATGTTATGCGTAATAGCGCTGACGACGACGTCTTCCATTGCCTGAACCTCCTCGGTAATCATGGTGCCCGGTTTATCTTCGAAACTGGAAAGAACCTGGACAGGAACCTTGTATTTAGCCGCAAACTGAACCGCCCGTGTGTGTAAGACCTTCGCGCCGGTCGACGCCATTTCGAGCATTTCTTCATAAACCAGCGCGGGAATCTTTCGGGCGTTGGGTACAATCCGCGGATCGGCGGCATAGACGCCGTCCACGTCGGTATAGATATCACACCGCTCGGCCTTCAACACCGCCGCCAGCGCTACCGCTGTCGTATCCGATCCACCGCGTCCCAGCGTGGTGATCTCGTCGCTGTCGGTATGACC
>CAZFOX010000289.1:0-4765 GCA_964520565.1 uncultured bacterium
ACAATGGCTCGATTGTGCGAAAGAGAACTCGATCCAGCTCTATCGCACCGGCGACCGGGTACGTATGCGAGAAGATGGCGTTATCGAGTTTTTGGGGCGTTTGGATAAACAAATCAAGTTGCGGGGATACCGTATCGAACCGGGCGATATCGAAAATGTACTGAGTTCTCATCCCCACATCAAACAATCCGCCATCGTCGCCTGGGAAGCAACATCCGGTGATAAATCGCTGGTGGCCTACATTGTCTGCCATGAAGGTACACTATGCGATACACGAGAATTACTCCAATGGTGCCGGGATAAATTGCCATCTTATATGATTCCTTCCCACGTAATGATTCTTCCATCGATCCCAACCACTCGCTCCGGAAAGTTGGATGAATCATCTCTCCCAAAACCGATACGGAAACCACCTTCTTTCGATAAACCGTCCTATACCGAGATGGAAGAAAAAATTGCTTCTGCCTGGGCGGATGTTCTGGGTTTGCCTTCGGTTGGAAAACAGGATAATTTCTTCGATCTTGGCGGTCACTCTCTTTTGCTGATCCGTTTGCATTCTTTGTTGACACAAAAATTCCATTTCGATCTAAACCTGGTCGACTTGTTTCAGTATCCGACGGTGGCAACCCTGGCCCATTATTTAGAGTATGGCACTCCGCAAAATCAATACGAACAATCCCAGCACCGGCTCCGGGGAGATATCGCCGTCATCGGAATGGCTGGACGTTTTCCTGGTGCAGCGAACATAGATGAATTTTGGGAAAATCTGATTGCAAGTAAGGAATCGATTCGATTTTTCTCACGGGATGAATTGCTACAAGCCGGTGTGAATCCTTCTCTCCTGGATCACCCCGATTACGTAATGGCTAATGGAGTGCTTGACAATCCAAACCGTTTCGATGCGGATTTCTTTGGATACACTCCACGCGAAGCGGAAATCATGGATCCCCAGCAGCGGATTTTTCTCGAAGAAGCCTGGCATGCGCTGGAACATGGGGGATACGACCCCGCCCGTTATTCGGGACGAATCGGCGTCTTTGCCGGTGTAGGAATGAATACCTATTTGCTCCATAACTTATTACCCGCCGGACTTCTGGATGACAGTTTATCAGGTTATCAGGTTTCCCTCTATAACGAAAAAGATTTTGTTCCTTTGCGTGTATCGTATCGGCTCAACCTGCGTGGGCCGAGTGTGAATATCAATACCGCCTGTTCCAGTTCGCTCGCCGCTGTCCATGAAGCCTGCAAGTCTCTTCTGGCTGGAGAATGCGACATGGCTATCGCCGGAGGAGTTTCGATCCATTTTCCACAGACCGCCGGTTATCAATATCAAAAAGATGGAATTGCTTCGCCCGATGGGCATTGCCGGGCATTTGCAGAAGATGCTGCCGGAACGGTTGGAGGCCATGGTACAGCTTTAGTATTACTCAAACCTCTCCAAAAGGCCTTGGACGATGGCGACACAATTCATGCCATTATCAAAGGATCCTCCATAAACAACGACGGCAATCAAAAAGTGGGATTCACGGCCCCCAGCATAGAAGGGCAATGCAATGCCATCTCATCCGCGATCGAAATGGCCAACATTTCTCCTGAAACCATTGGGTATGTTGAAACCCATGGCACAGGAACCGCCTTGGGCGATCCAATCGAAATCAAAGCGCTGACCAAAGCCTATCAAAAATATACCGACAAGGTGGGATTTTGTGCCATCGGTTCGGTTAAAACCAACATCGGGCATATGGATACCGCGGCAGGAACGGCAGGATTGATAAAAGCGATTTTTGCGGTGAAACATGGGCTAATTCCTGCCAGTCTTCACTGTGAAAAACCCAATCCTGCAATTGGTTTTGAACACACGCCTTTTTACGTCAATAATCAATTACATTCATGGCCATCGAAAAACAATCCTCGCCGGGCTGGTGTCAGTTCCTTCGGTATGGGTGGAACCAACGTTCATGTGATTTTAGAACAACCGCCCGAAATCGCTCCGAAAGATCCTAGCCAACCTCCCTACTTACTCATGCTTTCGGCTCGCTCAAAAACTGCCTTGCATGAAATAGCCAACCGGCTTGCCGATCATTTGGAGAAGAATCCCCAAATCGATCTGGCGGATGTTTCTTATACATTAGCAATGGGGCGAACGTTCTTTGAATATCGTGCTGCAGTGATCTGCGAAAACACGGCCGGCGCCGTGAACGCTTTACGAAATCTGGAATCGCCCACTTCTGCATCAGGTATCGATCCACAATTCCTTTCATGGAAGAATGCCTGGATGAAAGGAGAAACACCCGATTGGTCTGCAAATTTTGAAGGCCAAAAACGTCGCCGTATTCCCTTGCCCGGCTATCCATTTGAAGGCCGCAATTATTGGATCGAACCTCCCAGTCAGAGTTCAAAATTATCCTTGCCCAAACAAACAGAAGAAACCAATCATCGAAACGAAATCGCGAATTGGTTTTATGTTCCATCCTGGACTCGCCGTCCACTCAACGATCAATCTCGAGAAACCACCCCCCTATCCATTCATATTTTCCATTCCGGATCGCAGGAAGAAAACCGCATCATCGATTGGTTTTCCAGGAATGGCCTGAACGTGACAGCCATTTATTGCATACCGAACAGTGGCGCTTCCTCTGATCGCACGATTTCTCTCGAGTCACTAGATGAAATTCGCCGCTTGTTGATTTCATTAAGAGAACAAGGTGCATTTCCTCAATTGATACTCTATACGGTGCCTATCGTTCCGTTCTCTATTCTCTCTTCGGAAATCCGGCACCAAAAAGCCCGGCTGTATTGCTACACCTACCTTTTGAATCTCACTCGTGCCTTGGCATCGGAGAGCGAAGGAAAACCTGTACGCTTCCTGATTGCTTCTTCAGAATTGGCCGATGTCTCATACGCGGATACTCTGATACCTGATAAGCACATTCTTTTCGGTCCCGTCCGAGTAATTCCCCAGGAATATCCCAACTTGACCTGTCAGGTTATCGATCTGCCATACGATTCAGAGCGACAGATGGATTCACGTCACCTTTCCATGCTGTCCGAAGAAGTTCTATCCGAAAGGAACGAACCATTCGTAGCATTGAGGGGTTGGCGATGGATTCCCACATTGGAGCCGATGGCATTAGGGATAATAAAAAATCGAAAAAGATTTCGTGTAGGCGGCGTTTATCTAATCACGGGTGGATTGGGGGGTATAGGATTGACGATTGCCCGCCATTTTGCAGAAACGCTTCACGCCAAATTGATTCTTGTATCCCGAAATCAACCCTCGGATGATATCAAGAAGCAACTTCGGGAAATGGAATCCTCTGGATCTACTCTCATGACAGCATCGGCAGATGTTGCCAATCTCGAAGCAATGCGGGATGTCATTCATCGAGCCAAAGAACGCTTTGGCATAATTCATGGTGTGATTCATGCGGCGGGCGTTCCCGGTGGCAGCCTGATCGCTCAAGGCGATGAAGACGAAGTGGAACGAGTCATGAGACCCAAGATCGGTGGGGTCCAGGTTCTTGAGGAAATATTCAAAGATGACAACCTTGACTTTATGGTGCTCTGTTCCTCGTTAACAGGTAGACTGGGTGGCATCGGTCAATCGTCTTATTGTGCTGCCAATGCGTTTTTGGATGGATATGCCTTATCGAAATATCATCATGGAAAATGGCCGGTTTTCAGCATCGCCTGGGATAGTTGGAAAGATGTCGGCATGGCCGCTCGTGCGATTCAAGGTGAATTTCTCCCCCGAAAGTCCACCAAAACACAGCCAGGAAAAAACGTTCTGTCATTAAAAATTCGTGCTAATGAGTACTGGCCTTTGAATGAACACCGGCTTGATGGGCGAATGATCCTTCCAGGAGCATCCTATCTAGATCTGATCTGGAAGGCCTTCAGCAAGCCATCGAAAATCCTTCGCATCGAAAACTTGATATTAAAAAAACCGTTGATCCCGGAAGAAAACGAATTTCTATCTCTCCAAGTTAGCGTCGGTGAAAAAAATGAGGGGCGATTCACATTCCTCATTTCCAATAATTCAAACGGTATAGAAACAATATATGCACAAGGTGAGGCGTTTATCGAAGAACAACTTACTTTGGAACATGAAAATATTGAATCCATTAAATCGCGTTGTCCAAATTGCGTTAAAGAATCCAGCCATCTCGGTGAAATCCAACATCTCATCCAAGCCGGACCTCGATGGCAAACCCATAACGATTATTGGCTGGGAAATAATGAAGGAATCGCTACGATAGAATTATCGCAGGAATTTCTCCAGGATTGCATCGAACATCCTTTTCATCCCGCACTCGTTGACCGTGCGACTTCGTTTCTTCTGGGGAGTTTTCCTGACAAAACTGATTTTTTCCCCATCGGTTATGACGGTGTTAGCATTTATGAACCGCTACCCGCCCGCATTGTCAGCCACGTCTGTCTTAATGAAACGGAATCCTCAAACGATTCTCTTTGCTTCACAAGCCGGATCATGAATTCGGATGGTAGAATACTAGCCGATATCAATAAGTATACATTGATCCATGTTTCATCCAAAATACTGGAACCAAAGCAAGATCGGGAACGTACCTCGATCTCTCCACAGGCCGCAAGAATCGAACACCTGGGCATCACTCCCAGGGAAGGTGCAGAAGTCTTGGAACGAATTCTTGAAAGAGCCAACTTGTACAATGCTCTTGTTTATGTATGCCCAACGAATCTGGAATCGGAGATCAAGCAATATTCCACAGTGGGAATATCGGCGTTT
>CAZFOX010000289.1:4812-6592 GCA_964520565.1 uncultured bacterium
AAAAATCCTCGTCCTGTTCTGGAAACCGTATTTCGCTCACCAGAAGGCCATATCGAAGAGACCGTGGCTGCTGTGTGGAGCGACCTTCTGGGTATTGATGGCATCGGAGCCGACGATGACCTATTTGATTTGGGAGCCGATTCATTAGTAGCGGTTCAGGCGGCTTCCCGACTACGCGAACATTTCCAGGTGAACGTCTCCCTGGATCATTTTTTTGAGACGCCGAATGTCGCCGGACTCGCCCGCCACATTGAGTCTCAATCCAAGGTTAAAATTACAATTGCATCTTCCAGGGCTCCTTCGAAAAACGAGGAGGAATGGGAGGAAGGCGAATTATGAGTGTTGTATCACAAATTATTCACGAACTCAAAATCCGGAATATTCGTCTTTGGTTGGAAGGAGATTCTCTACGATTCTCCGCTCCGAAAGGCGCATTGACTGGAGATCTTCGCGAACAGATCCGAGCGAACAAAACCGAAATTATTAGCCTTCTAAGGTCAAAAAATATCATGAGTCTCTCTGGAACGCCATCGAGCGGCGATCCAGTCATTGCCCCCATCGATCGCAATCAAATGATTCCCGCTTCATTCGCTCAACAACGCCTCTGGTTCATTCACCAATTGGAAGGTCCAAGTCATACTTACAATCTTCCTACGGTGATCCACTTTCGAGGTGCCTTGAATTTCGATGTAATGCAATCGGCGATAAACCGTATCGTACAAAGACAGGAATCTCTCCGCACCGCTTTTCTCGTCCGTGAGGGGAAGCCTTTCATTTTCATCTCCCAATTCTCCGATATCCCCTTGCCAATCCTCGATCTCTCCGATATCCCCACCTCGGATCGAGATTTGGAAATTCGTCAGGTCATTGAGCGTGAAGTGTGCCGCCCTTTCGATTTAAGCAAACCTCCTCTCTACCGGGCGTTACTCATTAAGCGGGCGAAGGACGATCACGAACTTGTTTTTACTCTGCATCATATCATCTCCGATGGCTGGTCTATCGGTGTATTTCTGACCGAACTGGCAGCTTTTTACAACGCCATTCAGCAAAAACGTGAAGTACCACTTCCTGATTTATCTGTTCAGTACGCTGACTTTTCGGTTTGGCAACACAACCGTTTATCGGAGACATTTCTGGAAGGCGAACTGGCTTTTTGGCACGATCGTCTTGCGAATGCCCCCGAGCTTTGTACAATGCCCACCGATCGTACGAGACCCCCTATCCAATCGTTCAAAGGCGCATCTCTTCCCTTGCAGGTTAGTAGTGAAAAAACTCAACGCTTCAAGCGATGTGCACGCGAAGCGGGAACGACTCTAAATACATTCCTGTTATCGGCGTTTGGAGCGTTTGTTTCGCGCTATTCAGGAATGGATGATCTTGTTATAGGTGTGCCAACCGCCAATCGCCTGCAACGTGAGTTGGAACCGCTTATCGGTTTATTTGTTAACGTACTGCCCATCCGGTTCGATCTTTCCGGCAATCCCACATTCTCCGAGCTGATTGTCCGCATGTCGCATGTATCGGCGGAAGCATTAAGTCATTCCGAAATTCCGTTTGAACGCCTTGTCGAACATCTCAATCTTAGCCGTGAATTGAGTCATACTCCTTTGTTTCAGATTGCATTTACTTTACTGCCACCGTTAGGCGACTTACCGGAATTTCAGGGATTGCTTACTGATCTTACTCCGGTGCAATCCAATGTGGCTAAAAACGATCTAACGCTTTATCTGGAAGAAACCCAAAACGGATTGACCGGAAGTTTCGAATACGCATCCGATCT
>CAZFOX010000290.1:0-6590 GCA_964520565.1 uncultured bacterium
TGGGCGTCACCTGGGCGACGCTCGACGCACCCCTGGTGCAAGTGGGAGAACTATCCGCCCGCCTGCTCGGATCGCAGAATAACCCCGATGTATGGCGAAAGAAGGTGGAACCTACACAAACGCTGTATTCCTGGGCGATGAACAATCATTGGGGTACCAATTATCGCGCCTATCAGGAAGGCCCCGTCGTTTTCCGGTATGCGTTACGTCCTCATCGACGTTTCGAACCGGATTCGGCCTTCCGCTTCGCCACAGGTCTCAGCCAGCCGTTGATTGTGGCGCGAGCGGGCGGATCGCTCCCTAAAATTCCCCGGTTCCAGATCAAGCCGGATGGAGTGGAAACCATCGCCTATAAACCCAGCGACGACGGGAAAGCCTGGATTATCCGGCTTTATAATGCGACGGATCGAGACCAAAAAATCCGCCTGCGCTGGTCGAAACCCGCGCCCACTGCGGTCTGGATCAGCGATACCAGCGAAAAACCATTGCAAAAAGCGGACAAAACAATTGCTGTCTCCGCCTGGGATATAGTGACCCTTCGCGCGGAATTCTCGGAAGCAAAAATTCGATAAACAAGAAACGATTCAAATCCCCCCAATAGACTGGATCATCGTTAATCCGATTCAAGAGGAAAGAGAATTACGGATTCTCTTTTCTCTTGATTTCGGAATCGATGAGAGCGGTAAACCGTTCGATCAGATTCGATAGCCGTATGATCACAATGAAAATTCCCACTCCTAAAATCAAACCAACTAGCGCATTGACAGCTTCACCTATACCGGCCATTCTATTCCTCCAACAATTAATTCTATTCGTTTACTTAATCATGATTACGAGCTTTGTCAATGGAATTCCCCCTTTTCTGCAACCGGCGAATCGGCGATGTTAGGAGCCTAAGAAGAAGGCGGCTATGCTCGGTTACGTGACGCCGATGGACAAACTGCAAGGACTGGATCGGCAGATTGGAGCGAGGCGGGATCGGAAGTTACAAGAGGCGCGGGAAAGGAAAATAACAAACCTCCAAAGCGCCGACTCCCTTGACGGAACAATAATCCTTTACGAAGATGGAAATAAGCTGATGAAATGGAAATGGGCTCGATGGAAGTGCAATCCACCAGCGATAGCCGGTCGGGAGTATGATATATGGTTGTGGGAGGTGAAGGACGATCTCCGTCTCGTTATCCCTCACAAATTCAGAACATCCCCGATGCCCCAAAAACAAATACTATAATATTGAATTCCAAAATTAACGAGTCGATCATTCCATTTCACGCTGAACCAGCAAACTGCAAGATGGTGAAAGATGTCGCTAGAGCCACTCATCACTTTCGTCGTTCCGGTTTTTAATGAAGCCGAAAACCTCGATCTCTTTTATGAAACCGTCTCGTCGGTTATGGTATCGGTACCTCAATACCAGTGGAACGTAATATTCATTGACGATGGCAGCCGGGATCTATCCTGGGAACGCATCACCCATTTATCGCTCCAAGATACGCGGGTAAAAGGAATTTCGTTTTCACGGAACTTTGGTAAAGAAGTCGCCTTATTCGCAGGAATCAGCCAGGTTCGCGATGCAAGCGCTGTGATCGTTATCGATGCCGATCTGCAACATCCTCCCGCTTTGGTGCCGGTTATGATCCAAAAGTGGGAAGAAGGCTTTAAGATTGTTGGAACAAAACGAACGGAAATCAACCACTCCTTGATCCGAAAAATCGGATCTAAGTTATTTTATTTTCTCCTGAATCGGTATTCAGATATAACCTTGGTCCCAAATTCGACCGACTTCCGCCTATTGGATGCGAAGGTCATCAAAGTATTGCAGACATTCAAGGAACATCCTCAATTCTTCCGTGGAATCGTGGACTGGGTAGGATTCAAAAAAATCTACTTAGATTTTTCCGCGCCGGATCGGTTTGGAGGATGTTCTTCGTTTAATTTTTCCCGATTGATGCAACTGGCGATCAATTCAATCACATCTTTTTCCTTATTACCCTTACGGATTGCGGGGTATTTGGGGCTCTTTATTACTTCGATCACGTTCTTGCTGCTCTGTTACATGACATCGGTACAGTTGATTTTTCACAACAATCTTTTTACCCCCTTGGCTTTTTTTGCCGTGTTCAACACCTTTCTCAGCGGGATTATGTTATGCTCTCTGGGCATGATTGCTTTGTACATCGGACACATTCATGCCGAAGTGATTCGCCGTCCACTCTATATCATCCAAGATTCCATCGGTCTTGAAAAAGAAGAGATTCTTCATGAAATTGTCGCTCGGTAAAAACGCGTTCCTGCGGGGAGGAGCCATACTCTTTGCCGGGAACACGATTGGCAACGTCTGCAATTACCTTTTCCAATTTTACATGAAACGGCACATGACCGATGCGGATTATGGAGGGATGGTTTCCCTTCTATCCCTTCTGACGATCAGCGGAGTTCCCGCTTTGTCTATCACGCTGGTTGCTGCGAAGTTTGTTTCCACATTTAAAGCCAAAGAGGAACTATATAAGATCAAACCCTTATTCCGGCGATTGGCCTATCCCATTGGTTTCTTTGGGGCCATCCTCACAGGGATTCTCTTGCTTGGCAGCGGGTATATCGCCTCATTTCTCAAAATCCCATCTATCCTTCCAGTTTTTTTTACGATCTTAACGCTATACATTTCTTTTCTCTTACCCGTAATCATGGGTTTACTACAAGGAATGCAATGGTTTATCCCCCTGGGGCTTATGGGAGCCTTGGGAGGAATCGGGAAACTCTTGTTTTGCGCGATTCTCGTTCAACTAGGCTTTGCGCTCAATGGAGCGATGGGCGGACTCTTTGCTTCATCCTTGGCCGTTCTCTGTTTTTGCGCCTGGTTTTTACGCGATCTGCCGCCTTCCGATCAATCCGTTACCGATTTGGGGATTGGCGTTCGAAAAGTAGTTGGCTTTACTGTGCCGGTCGTGTTTTCAACACTGGGTTTGATGGCGCTTACGAATATCGATATGGTTCTCGTGAAGCATTACTTCGATCCAGATCGTGCTGGACAATACGCACAAATCGCTGTTTTAGGACGGACGATTTTTTATCTGCCCGGGATTATTGTCATGGTCTTTTTCCCGATGGTCGCGGAAAGTCATGCTCGAAATCAAAGTACTATACGCTTGCTCTTTCAGGCGTTACTAGCGACGGCTTTTTTGTCGGGAACCGGCGCGGTCATTTTCTGGTGTGTTCCCGATTTGATGTTGACGATCCTGTTTGGTGCCACTTTTGAAGAAGCCGATACATTCCTGCGTCTCTTTTCATTTCCGATGTTTCTAATTGCCCTGATCAATATCTTGATTAACTTTCTGCTGGCGAAGGATTCTCACCGCTTTATCTATTATATGCTGGCTTTTTGCGGTCTTGAGATACTGGCAATCTCCTTTTTTCACGAGACGATCCAAAGCGTCATCCTGATTGTTTTCGGCGCTAGTTTAGCCCTCTTGCTATTTCTCCTGGTGGATATCGTATTTCTTTTTCGAAAGAAGTAAGCCTGGTGAAAGTTCTCCTTGATGCCCAATCCTTGTTTCCGCCTCGCACAGGAATAGGCAGGGTCGTACAGGACATTATTTTTGGTTTGGATTCCTTACCCGAAATGGAAGCCATCGGCTGTTATTTGAGTGTGTTTCCTTTCGGTAAACAATGGAACGTAACCAAACAAATCCTCACCTCTTTGCAATGCTCACCCAAGGTATCTCTCCACCGGATACCCTTGCCATTAGGGATACTCCTTTCCCTTTGGGAGAAACTCTCGATTCCCCCCATCGATCTATTAATCGGAGGATTCGATGTCGTGCATGGGACATCGCATGTTTTGCCGGAACGCTGGACAATCCCGACGGTACTTACCGTTCAAGATACTTCTTTATTGGACCATCCAGAATGGTACCCTCCATCAGCAACCCCCTTGCGATCTCATCTGAAAAAAGCCATACAAAAAGCGGATCGGATTCATGCTCCCAGCCACTATGTTAAGGAATGTCTGATCAATCGCTATCGCAATCAACCGGACGTGATTGATGTAGTCTATAATCCCTTCCGGGGTGATTTTCCCGTATATTCTCCTGAAGAAAAAGAAAACCTGCGTAAAGAGATGCTGGGAATCTGCGATCCATACATTGTATGGATCGGTGAAATGAATCCGCGCAAGAATACTCAGGCACTCGCCGAGATTCTCCATTCATTGCGCAAAAGAGGATACAAGAGCGTACGCCTGGTCATGATGGGGCCCCAAGGATATCGGTCGGATGCTTTTTTCCAGTCCGTACACGAAAATCGGTTATCTATTGTTACCGTGGATGACTCGTTGAGAAATCGCTACGGCGATATTATTCTTACCGGGTACCTTCCGGGAGAAAATCAAAAGAGAAATATACTGGCTTCTGCGGATTGTTTGATTTTCCCTTCTCGGGATGAAGGTTTCGGATATCCAATCCTGGAAGCCATGTCGTCTGGAATCCCGGTTATCTATCCCAAAGCGGGCTCTCTGCCGGAAATCGCCGGAGAAGCAGGGCTTTGTGTGTCTTCTCCCGATGCCATTGAGGAATATGCGGATCGTATCGAAGAAGTGCTGAACAATCCCTCTTTTTATAAAGCGCAGGTGGAATGCGGTTTTAAGCGGAAAGCCTTCTTTGCGAATCAACCACTCACGCTTTTGATTGATGTCTACCATAAAGCCATCCGCCAGAAACGTTGAAGCCCATAGATCCAAATGCTCGACTAGCCAATCGCTTTTTCCTCAAGTACCCTACCTTCAACCTTTGGAAACATAACAAAAACAATGCCGAACAAGCCACAATTTACTTCGCTCTATACGATCTCAATCAATGGATTTTTGTTGGCATTCTCTCAGATCGTCAACGGAACCATCCAATTCGGCTTGTTTCTGATGTTACTGCATATAGTTCCAAAGCCCAGTATGGATGCGTACGAACTGGGGCGCTCTTGCCTGGAAATTGGAGTAGGGATCATCGGCTCCAGCATTGCCGCCGTCATAATCCGGGAAAATGCCAAAAACAATCAGTGGTGGTTTATTCATGTCCGGGATATGAAATGGATATTACGCGGATCCGCTTTTACGGTGGGTGCGCTTATCTATATGGGCGTGATCCTGGTATCTCCCTCGGTGGCCTATTCCCTCGTTCTTCTCCCTTTTTGTATTTCAATATACTTTCAGTCCCGGTCGGATATTTATGAAGCGTTTTTTCGCTCACACGACCGGTTTATTTTCCCCATTGTAATCGGCATGCTCTGTAATATTCTGATCGCGGCATTCGTGATCGGGGGAATCTATTTTTTCTCTCATCCAATGATCTGGGCGCCAGGCGGATTATTACTTCGATGGATGATTCAGGGAACCTTTTTTTCATGGTTCGTGAATCAACAAACACCGGTAGTGCGAGTACCTTCTTCATTGACTCTTCAGAAGTTCAAGTATTTGCTTGCCGAGATCAGCCCCATGAGCATTGGCGCGGCGGCATTCATTCTCTATGCCCGTATCGATGTCCTCATGCTCTATTGGATGAAATTCGGTAAAGACATCGCCACATATGGATGTGCGTTCCGGCCAATCGGCTTTTTCATGCTCCTCTGTTCCTCCATCTATCATGCATGTTCGCCATCCATCAGCCGTTCGATCCAACAAAATCCCATTAAAGCACTTCGGTTCTCTCTTCGTCTTGGAGGAGGGCTAGGCATAGTGGGTCTATGGATAGCCTGGGTGCTGATCTTGTACAGCCAGGAGATTACCCAATGGCTCTACCCGGACGACTTTTCGTTGACAGCCAAAGCGTTTGTTGTATTAGCCTGGACAATCCCCATTGTTTTCTTTGGGAACGCGGTCGGTGTTTTCTTGGTCAATCAGGGTAGAAAAGGAAGTCTGTATTACATGTGGATCAGCCTTTTTGGCGTGGCGTTCAATATAGTAGGGAACTATTTTATAATCCCGGATTATGGGTTCATCGGCGCGGCATGGACAACCGTGATGACCGATGGAACTACTACTTTTTTAATGATTATGGCAACCTTGTGGATCGTGTGGCGGCATTAAATAACAAATTAATATAAAGACGAGAAGACCGGTACAATACGAGGTGACCGAGCGTTTTTTTAATGCTATCATAATCCGGTTACAATTGCGGAGTTAGAAAGGTTTAGGAAAATGGCCGGTACGGAAAAAAAAGACTATGTCGTTCGAATGATTCCAATAAAAGACATTCTCGATAATCCGGAGCAAACCCGGAAATATATCGATCCAACCGGTTTAACCAACCTGGCTAATTCAATTCGGGAAAAGGGAATCCTGGCGCCGATTCTGGTGCAACCGGCTCAAAACAATAAGTTTATGATCGTGGGAGGTCAGTGCCGCCTGGCTGCCGCCAAAAAACTCGGAATGGCGGCAATCCCCGCCCACCTCGTCGATGACGATCCCCTCGAAATCGGCTTGATCGAGAATCTGCAACGGGAAGATTTACACCCTATAGACGAGGCGGAGTCCTTGCTGAAGTTGCAAGAGAGAATGCAGAAAAAGGACAACAACTATAAACAAGAAAAGTTGGCCGCTCTGA
>CAZFOX010000291.1:0-4405 GCA_964520565.1 uncultured bacterium
CACTTGAACCCTTTACACTTTGTGCTGCACCTAAGGCGTGAAAGGATGGTCTGAATCTTGATACTCAGAATAGGCCGGATTCGAAATTACCCCGAAGGGGTATAAGAAAATAGCCAGGGGCAACGCCCCTGGAAACGAGTCCCCCATCATACCCAGCCCTGAAGGGGCGAAAGAAATGAATAGACGGCGCGGGTATTCTCTCACCCCTTCAGGGTGAATAGGATATGATAACCATAACCAGGGGCGAGTACCCCTGGCTTTAATCTTCCGCCCCCTTGGGGCTTTGAAAATATCATCCCGCCCATCCTGATTCAGACAAAAACCGTCTAAACCGGGATACCCAGTAAATGTAGGGTAATCAGCATCCTCCTGCCAAAATCCACTTTTCCAGCCATGAGGGCTTTAAAGGGCTGAGAGACGGTGTTAAAAATCCCTTACAGACACAAACGCACATGCCCCATTGCCCTCTATGAGAGAAATAGAATAGAAAGGTATCTTCCATGATCGTCGGCGTACCCAAAGAGATCAAAGATCATGAATTCCGCGTCTCCATAACGCCCGCTGGTGTACAACAACTGGTGAATGACGGGCATCGCGTGTTGGTACAGACCGGCGCGGGAGCGGGTTCATCCCTCAGCGATGACGACTACCGCCGGGCAGGGGCGGAGATGGTGAAATCGGCGAAGAAAATCTTTCACGATGCCGATATGATCGTGAAAGTAAAAGAACCCCAGCCTTCGGAATTCGCCGGGCTACGCCCTGGTTTGATCCTTTTCACCTATCTCCACCTGGCTCCGGAACCCGAACTAACCGCCGAACTATTGCGCCGCCAGGTAACCGCCATCGGGTATGAAACCGTGCAAATGGAAGACGGCCGTCTGCCTCTACTGACCCCCATGAGCGAAGTGGCGGGACGCATGGCCGTTTATGAAGGCGCCAAATATTTGGAAAGCGCCCGAGGCGGCAAGGGAATTTTGCTCAGTGGCGTCCCGGGGGTTCGCCCGGGAACGGTCGCCATCCTCGGGGGAGGCGTGGCGGGGCTCAATGCCGCCAAAGTAGCCTGCGGCCTTGGAGCGCGGGTAACGATTCTCGATATCTCCCTGCAACGGTTGCGATTCCTGGATGACACTTTGGATAACGTCACCACATTGATCTACACGCCGATGGCGCTGGAAGAAATCCTGCCCTCGACCGATGTGTTGATTGGCGCCGTTCTGGTTCCCGGTGCCAAAGCGCCGAAACTGGTTACGCGAGCCATGTTGAAGCGCATGCAAAAGGGATCGGTGATCGTCGATGTCTGCATCGACCAGGGCGGTTGTATGGAAACCAGCCGTCCTACTACCCATTCCGATCCGACCTATATTGTCGACGGAATCGTTCATTACTGTGTGGCCAATATGCCGGGTGCGGTGGCTCATACCTCCACCTTCGCCCTCACCAACGCTACGTTTCCCTTCGTACGGAACCTGGCACGTCAGGGATTCTCCAAAGCCATCGCCGAAGATCCTGCGCTGGCCCGGGGTGTCAACACCTATGCGGGAAAACTGACAGACCGAGCTGTGGCAGAAGCCTTAAAACGAGAATACACACCCTTGGAAGATGTGACTTGAGGATTTGGTATGATTGAATCCCAAAACCTCTCTAATCCTGTAATTTCTCTTGATTTCACCGATTTAGCTGTGTTTTTCACTCTCATACTCCCAATAAGGGAGGCACAGCATTATTTTCAACCGGCAAAAAAGTTTTTTTTGAAAAATACTGTAATAGTGTTATATCACACCATGACACTTGCTCAAAAATCAACAGTTTTTCACTTTGACTGGCGATCTTTCTTCAATCACACTCCGATTTTTACAAGGCAGCGTTTCGTTCCTCTTAAGATATAATTGAGTGAAAAACAATAAATTTATATATCGTTATTTAATATATTTGCAAAATATTATTACTATTAACAAAAAACAAAATCTGTTTTTATTACTTTACACCGTAGGAAAAATCTGTTATATATGATAATAGGCTATCCAAACAAGACCGGAATAATTTATTCTCTCAGCCATGAGGATTGATGATAAATCCAAAAGAATGAATGATATATAACAATTTTCCCTACAACAAGAATCATGGGGATTCAAAAAAAGAAAGCATAAATGGGGCGCAGGTCATAGGCTGTTTGCGTTTGAAAACCCAATGACGGCTATTATCTACATCACGCAGATTCTTCTCCTCGTCCTTCTTTCCCTCGCTTCGGTTGGAATCCTATTCCTGCTCGTAAAGATTTATGGGCTTTTAAGCGACATACGGAAACTATTCAACGAAATCGATCCGGAACGGCGAAAGAATAAGTAGACATATTTGCGTTATTTCGTATTACCTTTGAATATATGACAAGTGTTGGTCTTCACGAGGTTTCGTCAAGTTCATTCCGGGCGCATTCTACAATCGAATCGATCTCATTCGATAGCGCTTCCTCAAGCGGTTGAACCGGCGGGGAATCCAGAATCTTTTTCACTTGCATGCTCATTCGATCGGCCAGCGAATCTCCGCCTTGCGCGCTCCATTCATCCCAGCTCTTCCGAGTCCATGATCGGCCTGTTAACCATAATTCGTTCCGGTAGTGATCCACCGTATGCGGATCGGAGAGGAAGTTCCCTCCCGGCCCTATGCGTTGAATGACATCGACGGCCAAAGTTTCCCTGTCCACATCGAAACCCCGGTTAATTCTCTTTACGTAATTCATGATTTCATGGTCGAGAAACAACCAGAGCAAGCTGCCTGCATGATCGGTTCCGCATATTCCACAGTGGCCGAACGTGTCGGCGCCCGCCAGTACGCCCAGCAACAACGAGGTTGCCTTTTCGATGCCCGCCTGGGCATCGGGAACCTTGGCGTCCGTGAGACCGACATTTACATAAACCGGCAATCCATAGGATCGCGCCATCTGAATCATGGCGACCGCCATCAATCCCTGCTCTGGCGAACCAAACGAACAGATGCTGGTTCTGGGATCCATGATGTGGGGAATACCGCCATAAGTGACGGGCGTACCCGGGGCAAGCAGCTGGGTCATAACTATCCCCGCGAGGATTTCCGCATTCTCCAATGCCAGTGTTCCCGCCAAAGTTGCGGGAGCGGTTCCGGAGGCCATCGCCATTGGCCCGATGGAAACCGGCTGTCCTGCCTGTGCAAATTCCCAAACGATATCGAGTCCGTCTTTGGGATATTGCAGAGGGCTGATCGGTTCGAGAAATGCCTCGGCCATTGGTTGTTTCCGCAATGCGGCTTCTCCCCCGGCGATCGTCCGGTATATCTCCAGAACGTATCGGGCGGATCGCCCGTTGCGAATCCAGCAGCGGGTCGGCTTGGTGGCGCCCTTGACCAGTTCGGCGGTCAGGAAAACATCCCGGTATTTCTCCGAAATCTCCGCGGGTTGCGCCATCGCTCCCACGATCTGGATGTTATCGAGCGCTTCCCCCAGGCGAATGGCGTCTCGGGCGTCCTGAATCGTGGCCGGGCGGCGATATGGGGACTGACCGTCGATCCAACTGTACTGCCCCGGACTGGACATCAATATGAGATCGCCGTATCCGAAACGGACGGTCTGCTTTGCATCCCGTCCATAGAGAACATACTTGTTGCCCGCCTGGGCAACTCGATCCAATACTAATTGTTCCGGCAGCCGGGCGATTCGATTCGCGCGATCGACCGTGGCCCCGGACGCCTCCAGGCGCTCTAACGTCTCGCCGTGATGCACCATTACGCCGGTATCCCGGAGTATCGCAAGGCTGGCGTTATGGATCGCGTCGATTGCCTGAGCCGATAGTATTTTCAATCCCGGTATTCTCGCCATATCGATTAACCATGAAGGGAGTTACGAATGCAGGAAATCAACCGAGCGGATGAAACCACAGATCGATGGGTTTTTCGATCCCTTTGGGACGGAAGGGCAGATCGATCTTCCTTCCGCATCCCGCCGATTGATACCCCGCCAGAAGCACTTCTTGAACCAGGCGGCCATCTTCGCCCGTCGCCTTGGGTTCTTCCTTGCCCCGGACACAACGGGCGAAATGGTGCATTTCCTGGGGAAATCCATAATTCCAGAGTTCTTCGAAGACCGGCCAACTCCAGCCTTGCGTGGTGGGCGCTTTTTCGACGGCGTATCCATAGCCGTATTCGCTATACGTCGGCAGCGCGTTTCCCATATGCAGATCGGCATGCGTGACACCCCCTTCGCCATATACCTCGATGCGATCTTCCATGCCACCCCGCCTTGCCCAGCTGTCTTCGATGAGACCGATGGCGTTGTTTTCGAATTCGATGATACAAATCGAATTGTCTTCCCCCCGCGTCTTGTCCGCATGTGCGTAAATCCCCATCTGGCAATAGACGTTCTTGATTCGGGGGCGGT
>CAZFOX010000291.1:4415-6543 GCA_964520565.1 uncultured bacterium
AAACCAGTAACAGAACGCGATCCCGTGGCATCCCATATCCATTAACACTCCGCCGCCGGAGCGATTGACGTCCCAGAACCATGGCGCATGAGGGCCGAAATGTTTTTCGCTCTGCTTGACGAGATAGAGTTTTCCGAAGGCTCCCTGATCCGCCATTTCCTTGGCCTTCACGTATTTCGGAGTAAAGAAGAGTTCTTCCGCATACATTAAAAGAACGCCTTGGCGGCGGCAGGTGTCGATCATCTCGTCCGCCTCTTCCAGCGTCATGCACAACGGCTTTTCACAGATGACGTGTTTGCCCGCCTTGGCGCAGTCGATAGTCATCGAGGCATGAAGCGAATTCGGCGCGGCGATCGTCACCATCTCGATATCTTTTTCCTTCAGCATCTCGCGGTAATCGTGAAAAACCCTGGGAATGCCGTACCGTTCAGCTAGCGTTTCCGGGTGGCCGGGCGTCGGCGAGGCCACCGCCACGACCTCTGCTTCTTCCGGCATGATCCGAAATGAAGCGGCGTGAATATCCGCCTCAAACTGCGAGCCAATGATCCCGACTTTGACTTTTCCTTGATTCGGCATGGTATCATCCTTGTGTCGTTTTTAATCATAATTTAGGAATCTGACGAAAGGATCAAGAGGACTCCCACCTGGATTCCAATCGGTTTTTGAATGTCCCAGCAAGCCGGGTGCATGGAACCAGCCCTTCCAAACTTTACAAAACGGACGGAATAAGTTCAAATAGGATACTCGACTCGGATACCGCTTATTACGCACTCCAAAGGAATCCTGCCATGAATAACCGTCTACCACGCCGCACTTTCATAAAATCCTCCACCCTGTTCCTGGCCGCCGCCGGTTCCACTCGGCCCGTATTGGGCGCTAACGACCGCATCAATGCCGGCTTTGTCGGCCTGGGGGGACGCGGCAGCTGGCTGCACCGTATGACGATCCGTCATGCGGAAGAAAAGAAGGATGTAGAGATCGTTGCGCTTTGCGACGTATACGCCAAACGGCTCGCCGAAGCGCAGGAACGAAGTCCAGAAGCAAAGACCTACGCGATTCATCAGGAACTCTTGGAACGCGACGATCTGGATGCTCTCTTTATCGCTACGCCGGATCATTGGCACGCGCCGATTACTCTGCTTGCCTTGGAAAAAGGCCTCGACGTGTATTGCGAAAAACCGATGACGCACACCTGGGAAGAAGCCAAGGAAGTGGCGCAGAAATCCGCCGAACTAAAAAGGATTCTCCAGATCGGCGTTCAGGCGCTTTCGTGGAGCAAGTGGCATAAAGCCCGCGAGATCGTGGAGCGGGGAATGCTGGGACAAGTGGTGTGTTGCCAGGGAACCTACAGCCGGAACGCTCCCGGCGGCGATTGGAACTGGCCCATCGATCCCAACGCAGGGCCGGACGGCAAGGGGCTGGATCGCATCGACTGGAAACAGTGGCTGGGATCGGCTCCCGAACGGCCGTTCGATGCCGATCGCTTTTTCCGGTTCCGCAAGTATTGGGATTATTCCGGCGGAATCGCGACCGACCTGCACTACCACACCGTCGCGCCTTTCCATCTCGCCGTGAAAAACGAACACCCGTCGCGTGTCGTGGGGATGGGAGGAATCTGGGTGCACCGCGACGAACGCGAAGTGCCCGATACGTTTCTGACGGCGGCGGATTATCCCTCCCGCTTTTCGTTGACGGTTCAATCGACACAGGCCAACGAAATCGGATTCCGCACGTTAATCCGGGGTGAGAAAGCCACTCTTTACTGCGGCGCGGATTGGGAGGGAGAAACGTACGGCCATCTGAAAGTCGTCCCCGAGAAACCGTTCCAACAGGAGTTCGCCGACCGGTGGGGATGCGAGGAATACCTCGTATCCGACATCCAGGACGAGGGGGATGAAAAACACGTCGATAATTTCTTCGACTGTATCCGAACGCGGAACCAACCGAATTGCCATGCGGATTTGGCCTTCAAAGTGATGACGGCCATCAATCTATCCGTCCGCTCCTATCGGGAAGGGCGCATGTATCACTACGATCCGGTGGATGGACTTCCTAAAACACTGTGAGTCGCGGCTAGGGCTCCCTCGCTCGAACCGGCGTCCCATGACGAAGAGATTGGGTATGCGCT
>CAZFOX010000292.1:0-6531 GCA_964520565.1 uncultured bacterium
CGTTGATGAAATACGTGTTGCAAAACAACCGCCTGGCCGCCGTGGTGCTGGCGGGATGCAGTATGGTGCTGGCCGCCATTCTCATGCAACGGGTTGAGGACAAGGAACCGGAGGCATGACGATCGTGAAAAAAACCATTGCATCGATTGGGATCGTATTTCTCACCGTGGCGCTGTTCGCCAGTGTTTCCCTCGCGGACAATCTTCCCCGCGTAACCAAAGTGGAACCTCCCAACTGGTGGCCGGGACATACCTGGAATCCGGTGCGGCTGCTCGTCCGGGGAGAAAACCTGACCGGCGCGGCGGTGGAATCGTCCGCTAACTGCCTGTCGATCGATAATGTCAAAACCAATCAGGCCGGAACCTATCTTTTCGCCGATGTCACTATCGACCCCAGCGCCCGGCCCGGCTCGTATCCGTTGACGATTCGCACCCCGGATGGAAGCGCTCCGATCCCCTTTGAATTGCATGCGCCGCTTTCCCGGGAAGGCCGCTTTCAGGGATTCTCTTCGGACGACGTCTTTTACCTGCTGATGCCCGACCGGTTCGCCAACGGCGATCCCGGCAACGACGACCCGGATATTTCGCGCGGTTTGTTCGACCGCCGCCGCAGCCGGTACTATCACGGCGGAGACCTGCAGGGCGCGATCGATCGCCTTCCTTATTTGAAGGAACTGGGCGTCACCGTCCTGTGGATGAATCCGGTCTACGACAACGTCAATCATCTCAACAAGCGCGAAACCTACGACCGTCAGGCGATCACCGATTATCACGGCTACGGTGCGGTCGATTTTTATGGTGTGGAAGAGCATTTTGGCAGCCTGGAACTGTTTCGCGAACTGGTAGATCGCGCTCACGCGCTGGGGATCAAAATCGTGCAGGATCAAGTGGCCAATCATACCGGCCCCTATCATCCCTGGGTCACCGATTCACCCACGCCCACCTGGTACAATGGAACGGAGGCGGATCATCGGGCGAACGTCTGGCAGACCTGGACGTTGACCGATCCGCACGCTTCGCCCGAATTGCAGAGAGATACCCTCGAGGGCTGGTTTATCGATATTCTCCCCGATCTCAACCAAAACGAGCCGGAAACCGCGCGGTATCTGATTCAAAACACCCTGTGGTGGATCGGCGTTTCCGGGATGGACGGCATCCGGCAGGACACGTTGCCTTACGTTCCGCGCCGCTTCTGGCGGGATTGGACGGCCGCCATTCAGAAGGAATATCCTTCCTTTTCGATAGTCGGCGAGATGTGGGATGGCAACGCCGCCAAGGTTTCCTTTTTCCAGGGCGGGCGCGCCCGCTTCGACGGCGTCGATTCGGGCATCGACGCGCTGTTCGATTTTCCTCTGTTTTATCCCCTGCGGCGGGCGTTTGCCGAGGGGCAATCCATCCGCCAGATTGCCGAAGCCATCGCCCTGGATTACTTGTATGAAAATTCCGACCGTTTGATTACCTTCGCGGGTCTGCACGACGTGCCGCGATTCATGAACGAGCCCAACGCCGATTTCACCGGCCTGAAACTGGCCTATACTTTTTTGATGACCGCCCGTGGGATTCCGCTGATTTATTACGGCGACGAAATCGGTCTGCCCGGCGGGGGCGATCCCGACAACCGCCGCGATTTTCCCGGCGGCTGGCCGGACGATACGCGCAACGCGTTTACCGAGGAAGGCCGCACTCCCCCCGAGCGCGATCTTTTTAACCACCTTTGCCGCCTGACAGCCCTGCGCCGCGAACTCGAACCCCTGCGCCGGGGTAAGATGATTCAATTGTACGTGGATGAATGGACGTACTCCTATGCGCGAGTCCACGATCGCGTCTGCGCGATCGTGGCATTCAATAACGGTACGTCCGAGGCCGCTTTGAAGATTCCCATCTCCGTTCTGGCGTTGCCGAATGGACAGGCCTTGCGGGATCGCCTGGGCGCCGTGTCCGATGCCCGGATTGAAAACGGATTGCTTTCGCTTGCGCTCCCCCCACGTAGCGCGGCGATTTTGACGGCACCGGAATAAAAAGTAGGATAGGCCCTTCCGTATCGGCCCATCGAAACCATCGAATTTATGGGAACATTGATACGGGTAGATTGGGTCAATCTAGTAGTCTACCCGTTTAATATTATCGGGTAAAAAAGCATAGTACGAATCAACCATTGAATTGGATTATTATAAGATTGTCACTCTACTCTTATGTGAAACAAGAGGATTATTTTATCCAAAAGTTTTGCAAGAGCGGGAAATACACCGTCCTTGGCTTCCACGTCCGGTTAGCAATTATGCCTTTGTAATTACGATATTACCGCAATCATCTCGCCGATCGTTTCAACATCATCCGCGTCCAGTTCCACTTGTGCGGCTCGCGCGTTTTCCCGGGCCTGTGCCGGATTCCGTGCGCCGGCCAGGGCGTGGGTGACGCCCGGTTGTTCCACTGTCCAGGCCAGAACCAGCTGCGAGAGGGTCAGCCCGTATTTCTCCGCAATCGGGTTCATCTTCTCCAGCATGGCCGCCACCTTGACCCGGTTTTCCTTTGAAAACAACGGGATCTGGTTGCGGATATCGTCGCCGGTAAACTCGCGCTCCGGCCCCACTTTCCCCGAAAGCAGCCCCATCGCCAACGGCGAATAGGCGAGAAAGGCGATGCGGTTTTTCCGGCAGTAGGGAAGAATCTCCGCTTCGCATTTCCGCACCAGCATGCTGTATTGTTCCTGATCGGTATCCAGCGGCCCCACCGCCCGGTATTCGTCCATCTGCGCCACCGTGGCGTTGCTGACTCCGATCGCGCGGATTTTGCCTTCCTTCTTCAACTCCAGAAGAGCTGTCATGGTCTCTTCGATGGGAACGGTATGATCCTGCCAGTGAGTCTGCATCAGGTCGATGCAGTCGATCTTCATCCGTTTCAGGCTCTGCTCCACCTCGGTCTTCACCGATTCGCGTCCCAGATAGCGGTGCAGTTTCTTGTCGAATTCCGGGTAATGAAACGTCCCCTTGTCCGTATCCCATATCAGCCCGCATTTACTGGCGATCACCAATCGATCCCGTTTCCCGACGATGGCTTTTCCCACAATCTCTTCGGATAGCCCCAGACCGTAGGCCGGCGCGGTATCGATCAGAGTGATCCCCGCTTCGATACCGGCGCGGATAGCGTCGATGGAGTTGCGCTCGTCGGTGCCGCCCCATAGCCAGCCCCCGATAGCCCAGGTTCCCAGTCCCACAACCGTCGCCTCGATTCCCGATTGTCCGAGTGGCCGCGTTCTCATGCTCGCTTCTCCTGCGATTTAAGTTCTCATGAATCCCCCGCAAAAGGGCTGACTTATTATACACAATTGCATTGGATTGTCGTGGTTGGCAAGCCCTATACTTACCGATTTCTGCTTTGTATCCATAGATCGAATCATTGTTTTGTGGCCGGATATTGATTCAACTCGCAAATTCCAAACGTTATAAAAAAAACAGTCATCTTTTTGTAGTTATGATATATTGAAAAGAAAATCCATCTTGAGAGGGGGAGCATCGTGTCTGCCATCGTGAATCGGCTATTTCTATTCGCTTTCGTCCTTGCCGGGATCGTTTTTTGTTCACCATTCAATGCCTCTGGTCAATCGGAGACGCCCACCGAAACGCCGAACGCCACGCCAACGCCCTCCGCAACCGTACGCCCGGCGGCAACGCCAGAGATCGTCCAAGGCCTGCTGCCCAATTTCAAGTTCGTGAAAACCGGCGCGTCGCTGGCGTACGATCCCCGGATCGATAACGGCATGACCGTAAATCCATCGACCGGCGATTTGTATTTCCTCGGTTATCAATCTTCTTCGGATACGTATATCCTGCAAATATTCGATGCGAGTAGTTTTCAACTCAAAGACTCGATTGTTCTTAATCTGAAAAAATTCAGCAATTTTGGAGTTGGAAACGCTTGCGGAATGACAATCGATTTTAAGGGCGATTTATACATCGGCACGAAACCGGGTTCGGCACAAGAGTGTTGGATATTGAGAATGCCTGCCGGGGGACGCTCGTTCGAGATATTTCACAAAATCCAAAATGTAAAATATATCCCTTACGTTTCCCTGCTTCCCATCGAGGAAGGAAACGTCCCTCCCGGCGTTCCCGGCCCAGGGATGTTATTTATCATCAATTACGCTCCCGAAGAGAAAGACCTCGATGCGGGAATCTACTATCTCAATACCGCCGAACCGGACCAACCGGCCAGCCGGATTGCCCTGCTTCCTGTGAAAGCCAATCGCGATAAATATCTCGATTTGGTTCTTGGGCCGGACAATCGGTTATTCGTCATGGATATCCAGTATATTTACCGGCTGGAAGCCGATGGATCGATGACTGAAATGATTGGACGGAATTCCCATTTTCGACCGGTGGGGTATCTGGAAGATATCGCTTACGATTCCGCCAATCGCTGTTTCTATTTTACGGAATTTGGAACGCTGTACCGCGCCACGCCCGATTTCCAACAAGTATTAACTGTGAGCGATCGTAATAATCCCTTCCGCTGCTGGAAAGTCGAGTATTCTCCCAAAACCAATCAGGTTCTTGTCGCGCGGGATTCTAGCGTCTACCGGCTGGAGAGCGCCGAACCCTATCCAACGCCGACTAAAACCCCAACGCCCAATCCGCCGATATCGACCTTCCGCCCTACGGTTTTTCCCACCGATCCGGCCGGGAATCCTATAGCCCTCGTGCCTTACGTCGATCTGCGGCTGGTCGGCCAGGTGCATCCGGAAATACGAAGCCTCGCCGTCGATCCGGACACAAACGATTTGTACTACCATTACTACGAATATCTTCCCTCTTCCTGGACGGGCGGTTTGGGACAAAACAAACTGTTTTCTACTGTTCGTGGCCCGATCCGGACCCGCGACGGCTTCACTCCCCTGATCCAACAACCGCTTTATGGCCGGTACGAAGGTTCGTTGCCTTTCGAAAAACGGATGGTGGTCGCAACAGGGGATCGTATTTATATGCCGGATTATAAAACGGTTCGCTTACAGAGAGGCAATCGCAAAGAGGAATTCAATATCTCCGCGAATGAAATGCTCTTTGTTGGACAGGATTGTCGTTTTATGGACGTTCCAGCGGGATCGATTCTTTTTTACAAGTGGTTTTCTCGAGACAGCCAGCCTCCTTACGCCATGGGATATTTCGATCCCTCGGAAGAGGTTCCCACAGTCCACAATCTCGCACTCCCACCCCAGACCGTCGAGCGGCTAAAAGATTTATACGGGGGAAACTCATTCTTCTGGGGGCCGGAAGGGAAATTGCATTTCGAAGAGTTTTATTCCTTGTACCGCTTTGAAACGGATGGAAGCATTGCACTCGTTCGCGATCGGTACGGTTTCGGTTCTGTCCAATCGAGCAGTGGTTTTTCTTACTTATCGAAAGACCACGCATTCTATTTCACCGGAACGATTCCCAACTATCCGAATGGGAATTTATTATTCCGGTGTCCGGAAAACAGTAACGTCTCCCAGCCGATTCTTTCGTTTCCTTCCTCGAGTCCCTTTCTCCGAACCGCTTCCGCCGATGGAAGCAAACTCTATCTTGCCAATAAATCCGACAAGAAAATCTGGGAATTCGCACCCCATTTCGCACCCGGAATCCCCGTATCAACCCCGACTCCCACTCCGCTTCCGGGAACGCCGACTCCCACCCCATCGCCGATGGATTGGATGATGCTGGACGGATTCGGCGGGATTCACGTTTCCCGTCCTGAAGTGCGGAAACCGGTATTGCCCTATTTCCTCGGGTTCGACATCGCCCGCGATCTCGAACCCGATCCGCTGGGACGGGGATGGTACATGCTGGATGGGTTCGGAGGCATTCACCTTTCGTCTCCCGATCTACCCCGGCCCGACAACCTGCCCTATTTCTGGCAGGACGATATCGCCCGCGATTTGGAAATTGTTGAGAAGGACGGGCAATTGACCTTTGTCATCATGGACGGATACGGACGCCTGTACGTCGTCGGGCCGCACGCCAACGAAGTGAATTGCGATGCGCCCTTGTTCGGCAGCAATATGGCGCGCGATCTCGAACCGGCTCCCACCAGCGACGGCTGGCTGGTAATGGACGCCTACGGCGCGCTGTTCGATTCGCGCGATCACAGCGTCTCCGTGGCCGCGGGCACGTATTGGCTGGACGCCTGGTTCGCCCGCGACCTCACCGTCTTTCCCGATGAGGCTACGTTGATGATCGATTCCTACGGAGGCCGCCATTACCGGGAGGGGAAATCGCCCCTCAACCGCCTCTATCCCATCCCTTCCGAACTCTATTTCTGGGGCTGGGAAATTGTCTGGGATTTCGAAGTGGTGAAATAAACAATCTCACCCTTCTAGAAGCCGTTTTCCCTCGTCCATCAGTTTGCGCGTTTCCGCCTCGCCGCGCGCTTCGGCGATGATGCGCACGATGGGTTCGGTGTTCGAACATCGCAGGTGCAGCCAGGCTTCGTCGCGGATAATCTTGACGCCGTCGCGGGTGTCAACCTCGCCGCCGGGCGGGTTGGCGGCCAGCGCGTC
>CAZFOX010000293.1:0-6509 GCA_964520565.1 uncultured bacterium
AAAACACCCTGAACAACATTCCCCCACGCCTGACCGTCAAACAAATCGGCCCGGTGAATCCCTATTTTCTCTTTCAAGGTATCCTCCTGACCAAGGAGAAATCGGAAATCTAGTTTAATTGTAATTGAGATAACGCTATAATATGATGTTTTCATATTCATAGAAAAATAAAACAATTGGAATTGGAGAGTATCCAATGGACTTCTTCTGGAAATTATTCGTAGAATTACGAAAAGAATTGGTTGAAAGTCAAAAGATACGCTCACAGATAATCGGATTTAAAGTTACTTTCGTATCTGCTGCAATTGGATTCTTGGCTACTCATTTAGAGAATGTCGATAGAGCCTTATTTGTGATTCCTTCGATAGCCGCCATTTGCTTTGACTTTATAATTTACAGTTACAGTTTCTCTATTAAAAGAATTGGTTATTATTGCAGACATTATATCGAACCCGCAATTAAAAAATCGGGGGAAATTCCATCGGATTATATTCTTTGGCAAGAATTTCTTACATCGCCAAAAACAAAACAGCATCTTTCTCTTTACGGGAATTTCGGATTAACTCTATTGACAATCATAATAGCTGTAGTATCGCTATTTTCCCCATTTAGAATTTATTTATCTTCATTCTTGCTTCTTGTTTTAGCAATATTTACTGTTATAGACATCCTCGCTTATCGAGCACCATTTACAAGTTTTAAACGGAGGGTAACCCTTTAGCCGAATGAAGGGAGAGGGGGAGAGAGTGGGTTGGGATAGACTGTTGGAGGGCATTGACAAGGGCATCGACGGGATTGTGATTCCGGCGTTTGAGCGTGCGGAAAATCGACATCAAAACCGATTGAGTCCGCGCGCTCGTCCGGTTCCGATTCCCCTGGATCACCTTGCGCATAATCACCGCCGGACGGATTTCCCGTTCCGCATGATTGTTGGTGGGCGGCACGTCGGGACGTTCCAGAAAGGTCAACAGCTCGTCCCAATACTTGCGCAGTCTTTGGGCCAGGCGTTGGACATCGGAATCGCTCGATTCAATCAGCATGAGATCGATCAGGCGCGCATACAGTCGTTCGATGCGCGACGCGTACGCCTCCGGGCTAAAGTCGTCCCGGCGGCGCAATCGAAAAGCGTCCTGGAACAGGCGCTTAACCTTGGCGGAAAAGGCGGACCACGCCGCCGACGAATTCGAGAAATCGACTTTCTCCAGTTCGAGCAACAGATGCGCCAGACAAAACTGCCGTTTTCCCTTGGCGATCGCATCGTAGGCGGCCCAAAAGTCGGTGATCAGGACGCCTGCGAAGGCTTCTTGGAAGAATTGAACCAGCGCCGGACTGCCGCGGCTTTTGTCGATGGCATACACCGTGGTTTCCGGATTGGTGAAACACCAGAGCCAATGCGTTTCCCCGTTGACCCGCCAGCCGGTTTCGTCGGCGTGCAGAACGGCAGAGTCGCGCGCCTCGTCGGCGAGTTGCTCGTACCAGGGCTCGAAATGGTCGGCCAGCCGCTTCCACATCTGGAACAGGCCGCCTTCGCTGACCGGGCAATGCAGGTGGAAATTGAGCACCTCGACGATTTGCGAGACCGTCATGCCCAATCCGTAATGCCAATGGGCGGAAAGAGCAAGCAGGCGGTTACCGATGATCGCGCCGGGCAACGCGTCCGACACTTTGGGTTCGACCAGCTTCTTGCAGTGCGGACAATAATCGCGGTGAATGATGTGCTCGGTGACCACCGGCTGAATGTCGGCGGGGATGTCTTCGACGAGGCGCGTGCGGGTACTTTTTTCGCTGGTGCAGGGACGCAGTGCACCGCCACAGTCGGGACAGCGGTCGAGCCGGTGTTCGACGGTTTGATCGATCTTGGAAGGCGCGGGACGGCGGCTTCCCGGATGACCTTTCTTGCGTCCGGTTTTCTTGTCGCCTTTCTTTCCGCTTTTTGAGGCGGCGAGTTTTTCGTAGGGAGGAATCATCCCCGACGGCCTGGACGGAGAAGGCCTCGCCTTGGCTTGGAGAAAAAGAAGGTAGAACACGGCAGCCTCGGGATCGTTTTGCACGAACGCTCGAGCTTGTTCTTCGTTGAGTAAGCGGCCTTGCTTCAGCAAAGACCGTGCGCGCTGTTGGGCGGATTCAGACATGACCTCAACCGGATGAAAGAGAAATATAAATTACGACAAAATGCAATAAAGCTAAAATCGAGGGGTTTGTAAAGGGATGGAACGCCGATTTCTCTTCATTCGGCTAAAGGGTTACGATCTGCCAAAGGCAGTTATGAGGAAAACCCATAGGCAAACGAACAATGTAGCGATAAACAGAAAAGAAGATTTTTGAGACTAACCACGAAAGACGAAACGTCAAAAAGTCATCCACGTAAATTCGATCCCCAAGACTTTGTGGATCACTCCAAGCGACTGGTACAAGATGTAGTGTGAGTTTCGTCTTCAAGTCATTTTTGCCGGATTATCACTTAATGTAGTGGTGGATACCGGAATAACTGTACATCATTTGGTGACCAACATTCGAAAACGACTCCTTCTCGATCCCCACTCGATCAAAAAGGATCGCTCAATTAAAACCTGCGGATCGCTAGGGGAATCGGTTAGATCGGTTTCGCCTATCGCCGATGGGGGGGGTGAGATCGTAAAATCCGGGGAAGGGTGATGGAGTGAAAAGCCTTACTGATTTCTGAAACCTGCGATCGCAACGCATCGAGTGTTTGACGGCGCAGAAAATACCCTATCTCACTGTTCAATCGCCACCAGTGCTCCGGAAACAATCACCATCCTGGGAAATACCGCAATTCCGAAGCGACTGTTTATATCTTCTCGATTTCCTCATCCCCAGCCTGCAAATGCGCGTAGATTTGCGTCGTCGTAAAATTCGAATGCCCCAGCCACTTGCTGATTTTATACAGGCTCACGCCCGCGATCGCCAACTGCGAAGCGAACGTGTGGCGCAAGACGTGCGGCGTCACCCATTCCAGCCCGGCCTTGCGACACACCGAGTTAAATGAGGTCTTAAACTCGTATCGGTACCGCCAGTGGCTCTCTTCTTTATCGGGGATAAACAAAAAACCCTTATCTTTCCGTTCGGGAAGAAGAAATTCTTCAATCCTTGAATGAAGCGGAAGAGTTCGGCATTCATGGGTTTTAAGATGAAAATCGCCATAAGGAGCGAGAGTGATTGTGCGAAGATCGAAATGAAACCATTCCCAACGGGCATTGGCGATTTCGTTACGCCGCATCCCGGCATAAATCCCCAAAAGAAACACGAGAAAAATATCGCGGCCGGTTTCTTTCGCAATCTCCAGAACGGTTTCGATTTGTTCTTTGGAGAGAAACAAAGGCGGCTTCTTCTCGGTCTTATATTTATTCACACCAGAGAACGGATTTTTCGAAAGGAGCCCCCACTTCACCGCCATACCAAAAATAGAAGAAAGATGGCGAAGATGAATGTTGATTGTATTTGCGGATAAACCCGATTCTTTTAATTCATGTTTATACTTTTCGATTACCGGAGGGGTGACATCCTGGAGGCAGATTATCTTTACTCGTTTGGAAAGTTCTTTAAGCGCCCAACGATCGATCTCAACTGTTTTCGGTCTTTTATGGGATTTGGCATATAGGTAATAGCGGTCTAGAAATGTTTGTAGAGGATATTTATCTTGAGGGATACTATGTGTGCCAAGTAGCAATTGTTTTTCGATCTGATTTGCAATCCGTCTTGCGGCTGTTGCATCCTGCGTTTTCAGACTTTCCCGATATTGTTTCCCTTCAAGGGTATAACGAATCCAATAAGTATTTTTTCGTTTATAAACATGAACGCGCATAATCCCATATCCCCGAAATAGAATGAGGCGGTTCGAAAAATGTGTAGCACAAAACTAGCACAATTATATTGGAAATGGGATTTTAGTAAAGAGTAAGTCCAGTAAAATCAACTTGCGCCGGGAGGGACTCGAACCCCCAACCGCCTGATCCGAAGTCAAAGTGGTCGCGATGACCAAATTTTTGTAAATCAATAACTTGCAAACACTTACTCACCTTGCCCCCACGTTGACATCCCCCCTAAAATACCCTCAAATCACCCTTGGATTGCACGGTCATTGCACGATTGGTTAATATGTAAACATAATTTTTATATACAATATCAATATAAATCATGTTTCGAAACCGAGAAGATACAGAAATTAAATAGGTTTTAATGAATCACCTCTTCGCTTCTCTCTCGATCAAAACCTTCAAGATATCCACCGCCAGTTCCAATTGATCTTTTTTGAGAAGCCCCAGAAGAGTGATCACCTCGCGAAAGGTCTGATCGCCGCCGGGGAACAGAAGGGAGGGGTGAACGTCGAGGCCCCTGGCAATGGCCACGATGGTCTTCAGCGACACATTGCGCCGTCCTCGTTCCACATCCGAAAGGTAGGTGTAATGGAGATCGGCCGCCTCGGCTAAATTCTCAATCGTCCAGCCTTTAGCCTCCCGAATAATTCGAACTACTTTCCCGAAATTTTCTTGTGCTTTCATATCATTAAAGATACAACAAAATCAATACCATTAGAATCGACAATAAGGGTACAATCTATTGAATATTTCTTAAAAAAGGGTACAATACTGAATCATCAATCTTTTGGTGGGAGGAATTCGATCATGTCCCAACTCGAAATCCATGTTTTAACCGGAAAGAACCAACAGGGAGATTATATCTCCCATTCGGTGGTGGTCGCCCACGATCCTGACTCTATGATCCGGGCTTCCATGATTGAATCAGGAGCGAAGGCGGCGGCGATTATGGCGACCGGGCATACGCGGGCTCTGACGGATGAAACCACGACTCATCAAATGCTCGATCACCAAACCCGGCGTTTATTAGGAGAATAATCATGGCCAGTATTGGAACTTATAAGCGGAATCAAGAGGATGAGAACGGTGTCATCAACGACAGCGTTGAAATTCAAATTGAAGCCGATAACGACCAAGAACGGATTGCATGTTTTAATGACGTGATGGTAATCCATTCCATTCTAGAGGAATGCGGCATCCTTAAAAAGACTCCCGATAAGAATTGTCGGTGATACGATTCTCTCCACGGTGCAATTTCGGCTTTATCGTGATAAGGGAGAAAAATCCCTTTATTTACAAATGCCTGAGTCACTACCTGATTCACAGATCGGATATGTCTCAAAAACGATCCAGAATCGAACAGGTGCAAAAGTAATTCCGACCCAATCACCGTATTTAAGAAAATCCATTCATTTATACCGCCCCCAAGGGAAGGCAAAAACTCCTTCTTATGTACCACAAAAACTGTCAACCCCCAAAGGGTTTTTTCATTCTTCCATGAATCTCAACCCAAAAACCATCTGTGGAATATGCACACTGGGTAAATCAAACCATTGCTGGTGCAAAGAAAAATAGTCATCTACATCCCCGAAATCATTAAATACTGCGTTGGTGTGTAATAATCACATGCAGCCGCTGGAACTGCGGGAGCCGCCGCCGATTGCCGAACGGGTGGATAATCAAACCATCGATTGGGTGGGTATCGCCGTCCAACTGGCGAAACGTAACGATGTTTTATCTCTCAAGATTCTTGAGAAACTCTATGTATCTCCCGCTTATCCCTTCATTCTGGACGAACTGGTGAAAGCCGTCATCAAGCCGCCCGACCGTAAAAAGAAAATGACCGTCTGGCGTCGGGTCGTTTTACTCAAATCCTTGGGATTGATCGAGACCGATTCCGGCAAGCCGATGAGCGTCTATCCCCTCAAAGGAATCGATAAAAAGCACGTTTCTCATTTGTTGAAACTCTGTTACGGAAAGATGTTTGGTGATCTGCATGTCCACGCTTGAACTGAAATTGGAACTCTCGCCGGGAAGGCCGCGCGATATCGAGGTTGAGCAATCCATTCCTATCGCTTTGCAGAATATCCGTATGGGAACTCAGGAGACCATTCGCAAGGAACTCTTCCAACTGCTGGGCAGGAAAGTCTCCTGGCATACCGTCAACAACCATCTGGAAATGTTGGTGAAGAAAGGAACTGTGCAGAAGCGGATTATCTCGCAAGGGACGAGGCGGACGATTGCGGTTTTCTCTATTTCTGCGTAAATATACCACTTTGTGATATAACCGGTGGAGTTTTCGTTCTTCCGATCTCAGCTCAAACGCCAAGAGATCGAACGTTGAAATTGAAACAGATACGCAGATATTGTGATATTTACGTAGTTATTGAAATATATACGTAGAAATTACGATTTATTAAAGAAAATAAGAATAATAATAAAAGCCCCTTCCTCCTGCTGGTTGTATAACATTTTGAGATATATACGCAGTTATTCCCGATAGCCGGAAAGAAAAGGTTCCCCCACACCCCCTCCAAAAGAAAGAAATCTTTATTAACCGGCGCAGCCATCTATGAGCATGAACCTGTTAACCTTACTCCTCGGACGGCGAAAACCGAGAAAGTCCGAGTCAACCGAGCCGAACTCGGTTCGACCGAGTATTGTGAAATCACG
>CAZFOX010000294.1:0-6506 GCA_964520565.1 uncultured bacterium
AACGGGATGGAACTCTCGGCGATATTGGTTTGCACGCTGATTTTAGGAAACGAGAGAGGGCGGAAGAACGATTCTTCTCCCGGCCCCGGGTCGAGCGATTGAAGCCGCAGCATGGCTTGTTCGTAATCTTTGGCATAGGGTGGATATTCGGGATACCCCGCGATGGTAAACGTATCGGGGGGGGAATATTGTTTCGCCAGATAGAGGGGTATATCTGAAACGGCCGGTGCGATCGCCATAACGATCAGGATGAGGACAAGGCTTCGATTGATGGCTTGGCCTATTACGGAACCGGGCGGCATTTCGCCTTCGGTTTCCATGTTCGCGTAGACAAAGCGCCGTATCGAGGCAAGAAGGGGAAAGCCATTCGATAGGGCGTTTTGCGCCATGCCTCCCGCCAATACCAACCCCAGCATTTTGGTCATGCTGGCAAATCGCCCCAGTGGTACGTTCATCATGATGTTGGTGTACAGAGGTGAAAAGAAGCACGTCATCCAGGTATCCAGGTTCAGAATGAGAAAAAAGACAGCCGATAGGGAAAATGCCGCTGGAACCATTCGCCGGGAAAAAAGTCCCCCTAGGATCCCAATCGTTACCACACCTGTAATAATGGGGGGAGTACAGGTAAAAAAACTACTATCCACGAGGCTGGCGGCTAATGAGTAACTGGATTGATTGGGTGCACCAAACGGTAACACCCAGGAACCGCTGGCCATAAAAGGGAATAGCCACCATCCCGCCAATAGAAATCCCATCAGGATGAAAATTCCATTTCGAAAGGCGAACCGAATCTGTAAGAGCCGGTCTTCTGCGCAAAATAGAGGAAGGATCGTGAGAATAAAGAGAGAAACGAACAACGCCGGTAATCCAAATGGATGCGCCAGAATGGCTCCCGCCACCGAAATCGATAATACGGCCAACAGCCAGCGGCTCGCCGTCCGTCCCAGGGTATGTCCATGAACGGTCAGCGCGATTAGAATCAGGCCGCAACAGAGGGTGGTCTGCCACATGCCGAGAAAAAAAGGCTGAACCCATCCCGCTTGTGCGACGTTACCCGGATTCATCGCCATCAATCCCGCCGCCAGCGCTCCCCCCGCAATTCCAAAAAACGAGCGTCCGCAAACGTAAAGACCTCCCAGCAATGCAAACCAACTGATAAAAACGGTTATCACGTAGGCGATTTTTTGGCTAAACAAAAATAACGAGAGGAAACGAAGGGCGCAATACAACATCGCTCCCCCGGGCGGATACAGGTCGTTGAGCGGCAAGCCCGCGCCAATGGCCGACGTCCAGGGTAACAGCGTTCCGTGATTCCAGAGAGCCAGCTCCGTTAAATAGCACCGGAGAATCTGCGTGGTATGATCGGTAGTGGAAGGGAATTCTCCCTCCCAGATTTTTTGGAACCGGTAAAGCGAATAGGCAATCAGAAGTAACGGAATCCAACTTTCTATTATAATAGTGCGCCCCCAATTCGGCAGCCGCGTCCAAAGAAGAGTTCCAATTCGTCCCAGGAATAAGAAAAACCATACGATCAGACCGGCCTGATAAAAAAGAGTAAAAAAAGTTGGACGAAGAATCCAAAGAGAAATCCGCTGATCGGAAAACCAATATCCCCCCAGAATGAGGAAAGCGAGTACGATGAAGAAGATATGTTCGTATAACAGCGCTGCAATTTGCTTCTGTTTCCGATTATTCATTATTTCTTTGGTTTTTTCCTTTTTAAGCGTTCACCCGGAAAGAGTCCCGGCTGGTAAACTATTCAATCGGCATCGTTTCTCGGTTCCCAAATTGAAAGGGTGGAATACAATTATAAGCGTGAAACAATGGTGTTTCATACCCGGCTGGAGGATGGATTCTTGTCCCGGCGGGATCGCTTTGCAATTGCTGGCATAACCCGGAAGGAAAATCATACCATTATGCTGACTAAACGGATTATTCCCTGCCTGGACGTTCGAGCCGGGAGAGTGACCAAAGGGGTGGAGTTTAAGAATAATATCGATATCGGCGATCCGGTGGCGATGGCGAAAAAATACTACCGGGACGGCGCGGAAGAGATCGTTTTCTACGATATTACCGCCAGCAGCGACGAACGGGATATCATGATCGATGTCGTCAGCCGGACGGCGGAAGAAATTTTCATTCCCTACTCGGTGGGCGGCGGCCTTCGGACATTCGACGATCTGCGCCGGGTACTGTTGGCGGGCGCGGAAAAAGTCAGCGTCAATTCGTCGGCGGTTCAGAATCCCTCTATTATTGCCGAAGGCGCCAAGGCGTTCGGTTCGCAATGCATCGTTCTAAGCATGGATGTTAAGCGGGTACCGCCCTCGAAAAACATTCCTTCCGGGTATGAGATCTATATAAACGGCGGGCGAAAAGCGATGGGGATCGACGCCCTGGAATGGGCACGGCGCGGCGAGGAACTGGGTGCGGGAGAACTGGTGGTGAACAGCATCGACGCCGATGGGACCAAAGACGGCTTTGATATTGAATTGACGCGCCGTATGGCCGAATCGGTGGGAATACCCGTTATTGCCAGCGGAGGAGGGGGAGAACCGGAACATTTGTACCGGGTATTTACGGAGGGAAAAGCGGATGCGGCCATTGTTGCGTCGATGATCCATTTCGGAACGTATACGATTCCCGGCATCAAGCAATATCTCCGGGATCGAAACGTCCCCGTCCGGCGGACGGTCTCTTTTATGGAATGAGAATACGATAACGATTCTTCTCCCTCTTTGCCCTGACAATGCCGTCCATCTTTTGGCCTCCCGCCTCCGGTATATCCTCCAGACCTCCAACCTTACGATCGGCTCTGAAACGAAACCCCTTCGCGTCACGGTACATTCCTTGATTTCTGCCCGGGGAGAAACCGAAGAATCCATTCTGGAGAAAATCGAACAAATCGCTGGCGGGAATTAATCTCTCTTTGTGGGGAAGGTTGTCATTTTCCACCATTCTTACATAATGGTACGATTGTATTGCAATCCAATGCGATGGTGGATTTCTTGTACGGACCAATTTAAAAAACGATCATGATTTTGTCTCTCTCTCAACGTATCCAAAACCGGTTGTATGAAAGAGCCATTGAATCCTATGGCGAGCCGGTCGAAATTCGCCATAGGATTCAACAGGGCGATTCGGCGATTCTGCAGGCCATTGCGCAATTCCTGGACCGTTCGTGGGATGGTGCCGTGGATGAAATCGGCAGGGAACTGAGTTCTGAAGAGCGAGGCGAATTGGAACTGGCGGTGCGGGAATCGTATTTTAGCCGCCGGATTAAAGAGACCGTTATAGAAGATGTTTATAGTGAACGCCTTTGTCCCTCTTTGACGATTCTTCCTCATTCCCTTTCGGCTTCCGACCCCCGTTATCCCGCCTCGAAAACGACGCTTTCTTCCAAGACGCCCGTTCATGCCGTCTGTGTGGAATGGTTGCCTCATATTTGCAACGAGCTGTATCCTTTGATGATCGATTCGTATGTCTGCGATCTCGCCAAACATTGGCGGCAGCACCGATGCCTGATCGGTCTTCACACCGATTGGCTGGATGACGAGTTACGGGCAACTCGCTGTATTTACTACCAGCCCGATCCCGAAAGAATCCTGGAAGCCGGTTTGACGGATCCGCTTCCCATCGACAGCGTTCATTTTCTGGCGGTTTCTCCCCCGTGTCACCAGACCTGGAACGAACGATTCGATCGGCGGAATATCCTCTCGATCAATCCCTACGAAACGGCGGCGCGGGCGGACGATAAATACGGTTGTTTTCTTGTCTGGAAAGAAAATGGAGTACCTACGCCGCGAACGGCCTTGCTCGACCGCCGCGACGCCCTGGATGAAACCCGGGTTTCATCGCATCTCGCCGGAATCTTCCATGACCTTTTTCGAGGAGAGGATCGAAGCGGTATTTATGAACAAAATGAAGTAATTCTGGTAATACAACCCAACCGGGGTACAGAAGGACGAGGCGCACGAGCCTATATCGGCCCGCCGAACTGGGCTATGTTCTTCCAGAAACACCCAGAGATTATCGATCACGTCCGCGATGTGGCGCGGAGCGACGACGTGCTGATTCGCCAGGGAATCGGCAACGTTCGGTTGAACGATCCCCACAGTGGCCGGGATGTCTTTTTCGATATACGCGCCAACGTTGCTTGTGGACGAATGGAGAGTGGATTTTTTATGGCAGCTGCTCCCGAATCCGTCATTGCCTCTCCCGGACGGGGAGGACACATATTAGAATGGACGCTGGATCGGGAATGGCAATTGCATCTGCCGGATCGGGCTGGCGGGATTTCCTGGGACGAAAACCTTTGGCGGGAAATTCAGCAAACAGCGGAAGCGGCGGCGTCCGCTTTTCGACTGTGCAAGATCGCCGGTGTGGATATCCGCTTGCATTGGGACGAGGGGAAAATCGTTCCTCTCGTGTTGGATGTGAATCCACGGCCGGCTGGGCTGGCGCATTCTCGATATTTGGATACCAAAGAACCGGGCGTTACTCAACTCCTGTGGGATGAAATGCCGGAATAAATCCGTGCGTTAGAAAACATCCAGGAACGTTCAACGAGGAGACGATCGCTATGAGTATCATTGAGACGTATGCATTTGCGCGGGCGGGATTGATCGGCAATCCATCCGATGGATATTACGGGAAGACCATTTCCATCACCGTCCGCAATTTCCGCGCCCGGGTAATCTGTTATCCTTCGGCGAACCTCGAAATCCGTGGCAGCACCATCGACCTTCCCGTCTGGAAATCGATCGACGATCTCTGCGAAGGCGTCAAATTGTATGGGTATTATGGCGGCATCCGCCTTATTCGCGCCATCATCAAGCGGTTTGCCGATTATTGCCGGGAACAGGGCATTCGCCTTGCCCAGCGTAATTTTACAATTGAATATGAATCGAACATCCCCGCCCGGGTTGGATTGGCTGGTTCCAGCGCCATTATCACCGCCTCTCTGCGGGCTTTGATGCAGTTTTTCCAGGTGGATATTCCCAAACGCATTCAACCGAATATTATTCTCTCTTCCGAGCGGGACGAACTGGGAATCGGCGCCGGATTACAGGATCGCGTGATCCAGGTTTTCGAAAATATGGTTTACATGGATTTCGACCGCGATCATTTGTTACGGGAAGGCAGCGGTATCTACGAACCTCTCGATCCCGCCCTGCTGCCCAATCTATTTATCGCTTACGACACCCGGCTCAGCGAAGGTTCGGAAGTGTTTCACAATAATATCCGGGAGCGGTTCAATTCTGGCGATCCGATCGTTGTGGAAGCGATGAAGAAATTTGCCGGTTTCGCCGAAGAAGCCCGAAATGTGCTTCTTCGGGGGGAAAAAGAAAAGTTGGGCGCTTTAATGAATCAGAATTTCGACTTGCGTTCTTCTCTGTATAAATTACGCAAAAGCGATCTCGATCTGGTTCATTATGCAAGACTTGTGGGCGCTTCCTCCAAGTTTGCCGGATCCGGAGGCGCGGTCATTGGCACCTACGAAGACGAGGCCATGCTGGATCGATTGAAGGAAGTCTATGCGAAACTCGGTGCGGAATTGATTGTCCCTCAAATCCTGCCGGAATAGAAAATTCGCTTGGCGGGGAGGAACCTGTTACTCTTTTCCGCTTCGATCCGTAGAAACGATAGTTGATATCCAGTTCTTTTTATTAATCCATGGATTGAATTCGTATGAGAAATTTCCTCTATCTCCTTATGATCGCTGGGTTTCTTGGAATATGGGCTACCGGTTGCGCATCCACGAGAAACGGCCAGACTAACGGTCTGGACTCGCCGTCCCGTTTGTGGCTGGACGATCTGGCATTTCACGAAAATGAAAATGGAATCTCTCCAGATTGGTCGGTATTCGACATCAGCGAGGAATCGTTTTACGAAATGGATCGCAATTGGGATGAAATGCAGGGAGATTTGTTCGATATCGCCAAGTAGATGAATATTCAATAAAGATTACGGTTTCCCATGTAATAGCGAAGGCTCGGTGGGCATCAAGGTACGTAGACGCCGCCGGGCTTTTTCTTTTACAATGGCGGAGAGGGGAACGTTGTGGGTGATGTAATCCAATGAAGGTGGTGCGTCGGCTTGTTGAGCTTTCTTTCGTAGCGAAGTCATCTCATTGAGCATGGATTCCAATCGCTTTCCGATGGTGTAATAGACGTAAAATTCTTCCAGAGGAATGTTTTCCCGGTTCAGATACGGCCATTTGTTCATCAGAAAATCGCGTTCGTCGTCGAAATCGTCCGGCTCGAGGACGACGCCACGCATGTTGTTTTCGTCGATGCCGATTTTCTTCGCCCATTGCCAGACCTCGGTCGCGGGAAGGATCTGAAGCGGGGCGAACGATACGTTATCGAACACGTCGGTGTTGGTCATGACGAAGTCGAAATTGGCCAGAATGTCTTCGCGCGTTTCGCCGGGGATCCCCATAATGAAACAGGAACTGTATCGAACGCCGTACCGGCGTCCCAGTTCCAATGCCTTGTGATTGATCT
>CAZFOX010000295.1:0-375 GCA_964520565.1 uncultured bacterium
GACGCGGTTGATGCCGACGTCGATCACCGCCGCGCCGGGTTTGATCCAATCGCCTTGGATCATTTTGGCCATCCCGGTGGCCGCCACCAGAATATCAGCTTTCCGGCAGACGCCTGGCAAATCCTGCGTTCGGGAATGGCAAACCGTGATCGTGGCGTGTTGTTGCATGAGCAGGCACGCCATCGGCTTGCCGACGATATTGCTGCGGCCGACAATCACCGCCTGTTTCCCTTTTAACGGGATATCGGCTCTTTTCAGAATTTCCATAACGCCCAGTGGAGTACAGGAGACCAGACAATCCTTGCCGATCCATAGATTGCCCACATTCAGGGGATGCAATCCATCGACATCTTTCAAGGGATGGGTTCGTTCCTG
>CAZFOX010000295.1:385-6503 GCA_964520565.1 uncultured bacterium
AGCGCATCAAAATGAGGGGGTAGCGGCAATTGAACCAGAATCCCGTGTACCTTGGGATCGGAGTTCAGATCGTCAATCAATCGGACGACTTCTTCCTGCGATGTCTCGGCGGGTAAGCGGTGTTCGATGGAATTCATGCCCGCTTCCAGGCATCCTTTTACCTTATTCCGCACATAAACCTGGGAGGCGGGATTGTCGCCCACCAGAATGACGGCCAAACCCGGCTGAATGGAATTCTCTTTGATGAAAGATTCCACTTCCGATTTCAATTCTTGGCGGATTGTTTGAGCGAGGGCTTTTCCATCCAGGATTTGTGCAACCACGATCGTTCCCTTCCCTTCCGGCGATTGATGTGCAGGTATTTCCAAACAGGTTCATACTTTATCATTCTCATGGGTTGGTTCAACTCTTGTGAAAAACGACCGGTTTTGATCTCCAATCAATCGGCGTTATAATGAATTCAATATAGTACGATCCAAAATCGAGATAACGAGGATTGCTTATGAACACGCGAAATCTATGGATGTTATTAATCCTGACGGCTGGCATTTCTCTCCTGATCCGTTGCGGAGGACAAGAAAGCGCCCATGAAGATACCATTCAAATAGCGGCGAATACGTCCACTCCCATCACTCAAGAAGATCAGACATTCAATGCCGATTCTCAAGTCGAACCGGTTGCGAAAGACCCCGAACTGATTGCGGAAGATGTCGTAGCTGAGGAAGTGCAAACCGCCGTGGCCGATATATCGCTGGACGAGCTGAAAAATGCAATCTCTCTTCGTCATAACAAACCTCTGTTTCTCAATTTTTGGGCGACGTGGTGCGGCCCTTGCATCGAGGAAATGCCCACAATTGTCGATCTTCATAAAAAGTACGGAAAGCAGGTCGATTTTCTGTCGATATCCTGCGATCATTTCACGGATACTGTCGATCAGGTTTCCAATGCCATCCAAACATTAAAAATGGCCTTTAAAACTCGGGTGTTAAAAGTTGATGATCAGAATCAGGCCATCGCCGCCATCGATTCAAAATGGCCCGGATCGTTACCCGCGACATTTATCTATAACACCCAGGGAGAAAAAATAACGATGTTTCTTGGGAGTCAAACCAAAGAAACATTTGAAGCCGCCATGGAAGAAGCGCTGAAAAGCGTTGTCAAAGTAAAACTGGAATAGCGATTACGGGGTGCCCAGTTTTTTCTGGATTTCCAGCCGGTACTTTTGGATTTCCGCCAACAAACTGCGGGTAAAGGAGGGATTTTCATCGGGCTTTTTTTGCAGTTCCTGAAGGGCCTTCTGGAACGATTGTTCGGACTCAGTGAATTTACCCTGATAGTAATATGCTTTTCCAAGATAGGAATAGATATCCGGATTTGAATCGACCGATTCCCGATATTCAAAAGAACGTTGCTGACTGAATCGCAAAGCATCCAGGAACTCTTTTTCCGCTTCTGGTAAATTTCCCAAATGATAATAGGTTCTACCCAGGAATTGATGATAGTCAGGAGACTGGGGATCGCTTTCCAACGCACGTTGGAGCCATACCGCGGCCTGCGTCAAACAATCAGTTACCAAAGAAGGGAAAGGTTGGGTAATTTTGGGGATTCCCGATTGTCCCCCAAGCATATCCGCTTGTTTCATGTAACTGATGCCCAGGTTGAGACGAGTGGAAGTAAAATCTTTCTGAAGGGATTCCAATCGTTCAAATGCGGCAACGGCCTGTGGATAATCGAAAACCTTATGATAGGCCAATCCCAATAAAAAGTGATTGGCTACAGCATCCGGGACTAATTCAAAGCTTTTATATAAAGCCATGAGAATTTTTTCGAGCCGGTCTCGATTGTATTTCATCGATTCGTCCGGATTTAATTCGGATATCCACACTTTTGCCTGGCGAATTTGATAATCGCCGACAAAATTCCGGACAGCGTTTCCCCCTACATACGGGATAGCCGCAAAAAGAATGCAATAAACCGCAATTCGTTTTCCGACCGAAATACATTTCCCCCCGGGTACGATGGAAAGCGATCTCCCAATGGCGACTCCGCTAAACGACCAGAATATGAACGCCGACGGTGTGAATCTCAAAGTAACCGTAAACATATTGTGAATCAGGATGCCCAGAATTCCGCCCCACAAACCCAGCAAACAAAGGTCTTCCCGGTTTCGCGTATGAAGCAAAGCCCGTCCAATCAGAACGGTCAATAGAATCAAAAAAGAACCATACAAAACAAACCCAATCAATCCCATTTCTGCGAGGATTTCCAGAAACTCGTTATGGGCGTGTTCGACGTAAAACTCCTTGAAAGGCTGGTATACGGCCAACGATTTAGGCCGATATTCCGGGAAAAAAAGAGGGAAGGTACCGATTCCCAATCCGGTCAGAGGGTGCGATTTCCACATAGCCAGTGCACCGCTCCAATACATCGGCCGGGTTACCGTCGAAGTATCCTCGCCAAATTGGGTGATTCGGCGAAATGAAACCGAGATATCGTCCCACATGCCGATACCGATCACAGTGCCCGCCAGGATTCCGATAGCGATCATGGCCACAACTTGTTTTCTGGAAAAAACCGACTGGATAAGCTGGGGATTTTTCCAACAGAGCAACATCAGCACAGCAATAAGGATTACAATCGTAATAAACAGAGCCGCCTCAGCGCCTCGGCTATAGGTAAAAATCAGGGCCAAAAATTCCAGGGCGAGAATAAAGAAAAGAACGACTCTCCAGATTCCCGTATAGGCCAAAGCCAGGATGCCCGTTAAGGGAATCAGGGCGACCAGGTATCCCCCCAGATAATCGGGATTGCCGAGAGTACCGCATACGCGCCGTACGCCTTCCACGCCAAAAGAAAACTTCGACCAATCTTTATAAAAAAAGTCGATCTCGAAAGCTTGTCCGATGGCATACAAACTGATGGCTTCCGCCGTCAGAATCGTAAAAAAAAGGTATCGATAAAACCGTTGGGCATGTAATGCATAGAGGAAAGAGAGAAAGGCTAGCAGGATATAACTCTGCCAGCGAAGACCTTCATGCAGCGAGCGGGGATGAGAAGATATCCATTGGGTGGATGCGGCCAGATAAATCGAAATGAGGATCAGGACAAGGGTAATCGAGTTTAGCCATTGTCCCGGCTGTTCCTGGCTTGAAGTCCGCCGATGAAATAATTCAAAAAGAGGCAAAGCGGCAATCATCCAAATCACGGAAAACTGAAGAATCGTTTCCTTGATCACAATGGTATTGGTATTTAAGGGAGAAAATGCAATGGGCACCAAAACCACAGGAAGAAGAAAAAGGCAATCGATTCCCCGGTCAACAAGACGAGTGAAAAACGACCGAAAAGAAACAGAAGTGGAGTCTATGCAATCAGATAACACCATTCTCTTTTTTCTCTTTGGAAATGGGTAAATGGATGGCAAACGTACTGCCATGCTGAAGTTGACTCGTAACAGACAGTTTCCCCTTATGAGCCGCGACGATGTGTTTCACAACCGCCAATCCAAGACCGCTGCCGCCGGTTTCGCGAACCCGCGGATCGTCTACCCGGTAAAACTCATCGAATATTTTCTCGTGCTGATCCGGAGCGATACCAATTCCACGATCGGTCACATCGATAATAACCTCACCATTGGAAGAAAAAGCGCGCACATCGATCTCTTTTCCATCGCCCGAGTATTTCATGGCGTTATTAAGAAGGTTGTAGAGGGCCTGTCGTAAGGCATCCGCATCGCAACGTACAAGGGGAAGGTTATCATCAATAGATACATGGATTTCCAATCCATGCCGTTCAAAATGATACCGCATCGTATCCACAGTGTCGATCACGATCGGTTCCAAAGAAGTGAGGGTGAAAGTGTAATGTTGGCTATTCGCTTCGATCCGGGAGAAATTCAGGATGTTGTTGATCATGTGTGTCAGGCGTTCGCTCTCTTTGGTGATGGCATGCAGGTATTCCCGGCGCTTTTCCTCGGTTTTGGCCCGATTTAATTCCAGGGTTTCGGAATAAAGGCGTATCAAACCCAGAGGCGTTCTCAACTCGTGAGATACCCGCGCCACGAAGTTGGAGCGAAGATCCGACAGCGCCAATTCCTTGGCGATGTTCCGAAGTGCGCCGATCACGGAAATGATCATGATCAAATTGGCGGTGGCAATCAGGCAATAATAAAAAATCTTCAAGTTATTGGCAATTTGCATCACATCCTCGCCAATCGAGGCGGAAAAATGAATGCGATACCAGGGGAAATATTCATTGTGAACGTTCTTGGGATTGTATTTAACGCTTTCCCTCATTTCACCCATTCCCGGCTCGTTAACGACAGCCACTCTTTTTTGCAACAGGTCGTCTTCAATGGCGATGGGGTATTGCAATTCAGGCCACATTTCATGAAGCAGGCTATCGAAAAACACATTATTAATATAATCGAAGTCGATCATCAAACCGATAGCCTGAATCCAATGGGATTGTCCGGGAGGATTGGTTTCGTTAAAGATATTATAAAAGACCAATTCGCGGTTTTCATCGAATGGATACAATTCGTCCTGAGGATAATAGAGAGATTTAAACTCTTTTTTATTGATGGAACGGTTTTGCCGTTCGTTGTTCCTCACGGATATCAGATCGGCTTCGATGGTGCTTTTTAACCGGTTCGCCACAATGCTCTGTGTAGCCGACGAGATAATCCAGGTCGATTCTTCTTCGTTCCGATCGTTTTCGACATTGGTTTGGGGAGGCGGTTCTTTTTTTCTTTCGAAGAAATAAATATTCTGATCGGAGCCGTAAACGAAGATCATCCCCGCCGCCACGACCGGATCGCCGACATGAAAGGAGAAGCCGTCCGGAAGGGGAAAACCGGGGAATTGTTCCACCGCTTCTTTTTCGAAGAGATCGTAAAACGGGTGTTGGATTGTGTAGATAATGCGGTAAATGGTGCGATCGCGTACGCTTTTTGCGATGCTATCCACTTTTTCGAGAGCCATTCTTTCATATTGCATATCAACTCCTCGAACCGTCTCCAAACCCAGATACGTGAGAAGACCGGCCGGGAGCAGGAGCGCAAGGGGGGCCGTAATCAGGAATCGTCTGCGCGGGGTAATCATCGGCATGAGAGAAACCGCCGGGATACTGTAATTGCTATGAACCGATTGCGATGGATTCAGTTTGAATCAGAATACTTTTTTGTTCCAGTTCAATTTTTCAATCCGGTAAAAAATTACAAAAAATACAATTGCGAATGAGGGTATCATTCCACATTTTGAACCTGTTCTCGCAATTGTTCGGTAGCGCCTTTCAAATCCAAAACCCGGCGTACGATTTCTATGGACGAACTTTTCGATCCGATGGTGTTGACTTCCCGGAAAATTTCCTGGCAAAGAAAATCGAGGCGACGCCCAACAGCGGTGTAAGCCACCTGGTTGCCATTACTGTTCAAAATTTCCTGGAACTGTTCGATATGACTCTGGAGGCGCGAGATTTCTTCCTGAATATCCGAGCGGTCGGTGTAAAAAGCCACTTCCTGTAAAACTCGATTGGGATCCAATTCCAATTGACTTTTCCACTCGCCGATCCGGCTGAGAATTTTATCCCGGTATTCCCGGTTCACATCGTCGCGGAGCAGAACGACTTCTCCATTCAGTTGTTGGATGCGTTGAAGAATAGTTTCCAGTTCGGTTTTCAACCGAGCGCCTTCATTGTTTTTCATTTCCAGCAGCGATTGAACGGCCCGTTGCGCCAAATCTTTCATCATGGCCCAGGTATGTTCGAGTTCCAGATCCGGTTCTTCGGTTTCCAAAACGCCATCCTGGTTGAGGAGAAAATCGATGCGGGGATGGAACTCCATATTGAGTTCGTTCGCAATCAATCGGGCGGCATCGAGATACCTTCGAGCGGCTTCCACATTGGCTCGAATGACGTCCTGAGAGATTAATCCACCACTGGAGCGCAAATAAATTTCCACCCGGCCCCGGCAGACGCTTTTTTGAATGAGTTCGCGAAGAGGAACTTCCAGCATGGCTAAAGCCCGGGAGGAGTGAAAGTGAACGTCGTAACCTCGATGATTTAAGGTTTTAATCTCCAGGCTAACATTTGCGTCCCCGATTTTTTCCTGAACGCTGCAATA
>CAZFOX010000296.1:0-5538 GCA_964520565.1 uncultured bacterium
GTGGTAAGAGAATGGATGAGAGGATTTTGGAAAATTAAGGCGCAGTCGCGGCAGCTGGAAAAATGAGCGCGGGTATCCATAGCCCACAGGCGCATCAATTTATCTTCTTTTTCCCAAAACCAGAAACTCTGGTTATTCGGACTTTTACAGACTGGACAGCGCATTTCGTTCATAACAGACCTTCTCCTTGGTTTTTGAAGATGGGATTCTGCCGCCGGGTTCGAACCGGGGAAGAATCCCGTGTCCAGCTATTCCATAATCCTCTCGATCCATTCTCTTCCATCAGGCCGGTTGGGTGAACCGGATTTATCCGAGAAGCGAGAGGAAACTTTGTGGCAGGAAATTGGCTTGCGCCAGGACAGAGACGCCCGCCTGCAATAATACCTGATTCTGAGTGAAACTGGATGATTCCTTGGCAATGTCGGCGTCGGTGAGCCGCGACTGCGCCGTCAACAGGTTTTCGGAAGCCACGCTCAGATTGGCAACAGTGGATTCCAGCCGATTGGTGGCCGCGCCAAGCAGGGAACGAGTACGGTTGATCTGGTCCAATGCCTGATCGACAATGGCCAGGGCTTCGTTTGCGCCCTCGATGGTCGTGATGTTGATATTCTCGATGGTTCGTCCACTGCCGCGGCCAAAACCCAGATTTTGTGAAGTCAAATCGCCAATGACGGTACGGAAATTCTGGCCGGCATACGCACCGATCTGGAAATTCAACGAACGGTTGTTAACCGAGAGGATGATTGTCGTCCCCGGATCGGGTAAACTATCCTGAGAAGATGTAATATCCAGAATAGAGTCGAAATCCACTGTCAGGAGTTTGGCCACTCCTTTGCTGAAACTGCCGTCGTCGATGAAGACCACATCCTGCGCGCCGTTTTGGAAGGTGACCGGTGGTCCTCCGTTGAGGCGTCCCACATACTCCGCTCCGGTGACTTCGAGAATATCCTGCCCGACCATGAGATTGGAGCCGAGACGGAAGATCACTTCGTCGCGCACGTCGCCGGGAATGGTGGGCGTGTCTCCGTAATAATGGATCAAGTCGCCGGCCTTGGCGCGTATCTGTGTCGCGCCATTGATGCAAATCGTGGCGCTTTCCGCAAAACCTTCGCGGACGAGAATGGCGTCATCGGTCAGTGTATAGGGAGCCGTGGCGGCGGCGGTGCTGTCGTTGAAGACAAACGTAAAGTTTAACTGCGAATTATCGCGTCCCAAATCGTCGACCAGGCGCAGTCGGCCGTCGGCGGTCATGGTAAAGATACCGCTTTCAAAACGGGTCAGATTGCCGTCTTCCTTGGCGACGCGGTAATCGCGGGTCCGGTAATTCAGTTCGTTGATCAGGCCGGAGATAGAGGCAAACTTGAAATCGTTGAGCAGCGTGTCGGTGCCGGGTAAGTGGCTGAAGGAATACACGCCCTCGAAGGTGGTTCCGTCCGCTTCCGTCCCGATCAGGGTGATTGTGTCTCCGTTGTGAATCGAAACGCCGCCCGTGTACACGCCATCCACAAATGTGCCGTTCAGGAACAACCCGCTGTAAATATTGGTCAGGCTGGCCGTCCGGGCGATTAAGGATCCGGCGCGATTTCGGAAAACCATGTTACCTTCCACCGAACGGCTTTGAGCGCTTTGAACGTCCTGCACTTCGATGGAAAACTGGCCGGATGTATAGGTCGATCCGGTAATGGCGGTCACCGCATTGCCGATCTGTCCCACTCCCGAAAGAACAGAACCGCTTCCGATCGGGCCGGAACGGGTAACGCCCATGGCTTTGGAAACCATAATATTATTGCGAACCAGCCGGATATCGATGCTGGACAGGTTGATGGTCTCGATGCTGTTGACCATCAACAAGCGGCCGCGGTTGTCGGACGTATTGGCTGCCAGGGTGACGGTCGTCCGGAAGGCGGTAGGAACGCTGTTGGTGCTCTGCACGCCGAATAGAGACATCTCCGCCTGATCGATGGCGGTATTAATTAATCCGAGTAAACTGGTTCGGTCGTTGAGCTGAGTGCTGTCCCCGACGTTGGATGCGCGCGATGTACTAAGAACGCCGCTGAAACGAGTGACGCCATCGGCCAATACGCCTTCAAAGGTGATAAAGTCGCCGTTGTAAATCGACACGCCATTGAAAAATCCGTTGACGGCGCCATTGACACCGAGAAGAGTGGCGGAGGTGGCGGCGGTTCCATTCATTCCGATCGTTGTAGCAAAGCGGGCGAGTGTGACCGCGATGTCGCTCTGGTTTTGTACGCCGGTATGCATGGAGGCGGTGATTCCGTTGGGATCCATTCCCGCCACCAGGACTTGGGTGGATGGACGTAGCTGAACGATATTGAGAAAATGTTGGCCGCTGTCCAGGGTGTTCGAACTCGGCCCTCCGTCGATCCGGACGCCGAAATTCTGGGTGCCATCCTGGCCTGGTTTTACTCCGGCCTTGACGCTGAAATCTCCATTGAGAAGGCGGTTAGTTCCAAATTGAGTGGTTTCGGCGATTCGAGTGATTTCGTCGATACTCTGGAACACTTCGTCCTGCAACGCCTGACGGGCTTGCAGGTCGTTGACGCCCGTATTGGCCGCCTGGATTGCCAGTACTCGGATTCGGTCCAGCCGTCCGGTCATTTCTTCCATGGCGCCTTCCGCCACGTTGATCAAATTGATCCCGTCTTCGGCGTTCATGATGGCGCGGTCGAGTCCGCGTACCTGAGAACGAAGCCGGGTGGCGATGGTCATGCCTGCCGCGTCGTCGCCGGCGCGGTTGATTCGCAGACCTGAAGACAAGCGCTCGATGGATTGCTGCACTTGTCTTCCCGTTTTTGCCAAATTTTTGTTTGCCGTAATGGCAGACACATTGTTGACAATGCGCGAGATACTCATGACGATTCCTCCGTGAAAAAGGGTTGGTTCGGCATCCGTGCCGAACTGTGTGGGGTTTGGGTGGAACTATATTGGTATACCAACCACGCCGGTGAGGATCATTCATTCGAGAGGAAAAGAGCGCCGAGGCGTCGAGTGAAACGCCTCGGCGTGAATGTATCCTATCGGCGCGATAGGGTATTTGCCTCGTTAATTCACCGGCGATTTCTCACCGGAGTTTGGGTGCTGTTGATTGGGTGCAGAATATGGGTGCTGTTGATTGGTGCAACGATTTACCAGACGCGCTGGCGTGTTTCAGCACCCCACTAATGCAGCCCAACCCACTTCACGAGGTGGAATCCATGTCGGCCCTTTCCCCATCGGTCCCAGGGTGTCAGCCTGGTTCCCGCCGGATTCAACTCCGCGGGAAGACGGGTTATGTGAGGGTATGATACGGATTATGGTCTCCTTACTTTTTCGATTCTTTCAAAGCGTTTCCACGAGTTTTTCTCTCAGATTGCATTTCGGGCTTTGACAGAATTTACAGATTCCCGAATGTTAAACCTCTTTTTGCTCGGTTTCATTCTCTATTCAATAATCCGTTTTCGGATATCTTCCATTTGCGCTGAGGATCGCGAATCCTCCTGCTTCCGGGACTATGCAAGATGTCCTCCCGATTGTCCCAGGAAACCGCCTTCCGCTCGCTGCTGCATTGGATCTGAGCCACATACCGGAGCGTTTCATCACTGTTCCTATCTGCTTCACCGTATCCCCATTAGGAAATCGGGGATGTTTCCGCTTTTCGCACATTCCCGAAGAAGCGGCGATTACGTTTCATCCAAAGGAATGGAGTCGAGTGGGAGGGTTCCCCGTTCTTCCAAACGGCGCTCATTCCGTCTGGCGAAAGCGGATAGTTCGAGGATGCGTTTGAAACAGGCTCGTTTCAGGCGATCCCCTCGGATTCCTTCGGGAACCCCCCTCTCGTTCTCGGATTGCCACTCTGGACGGGAGACATGATTCCATCGTTTCCGGGAGGCCTCCACTCCATCCCACGGACGGAGGAAGAAGATGATCCGCCGGATGGCATTGTGGATTCTGGTTCGCACCCATGAGCCGCCCGAAGTCCACCGGACTTCGATCCCGGTCGCACCCGAGGATCGAAAAAGGGGGATGGGTTTCATGTCGTTGTCCATTGTGTATAGTCTCCTGGCCAATCGTTTGGATAGCGGAAATTCGGTCGAACTCCGAAATTACGCATAGGCCAACGAACGGCCGGGCCGTACTCGAAATTGACGTTGAATCAGCCGGCGCAGGATGGAGCGAAACTCATGAATCGGTTTGGCGAACATACAAGGAGCCTCCATTTCTTCCGGTCTTGTTAGTGTGTGTCGTTCGGTGAATGTTCCTGCTTATCGATTCGACGGTTTCGGCGAAGGTCGGTCGCGAAACGGTCGAACGGATAAATCCGGCGATTGACTCGATTCATCACGCTCCACGGTTTTCCCGATGCGGGGTGGGGAGGCGGAGCTATACAGAGGTCCCCACCCCGCACGTTTTTTGAACTGCCAAATTCAAAGGTAACGTAGTGATTTGTTTAGGGTTTATCCGAGTAGCGATAACAATCCCTGCGGCAGGAAGTTGGCCTGCGCGAGGACGGAGGTACCGGCCTGGAAGAGAATCTGGTTGGAGGTGAAATTCGATACCTCCGAAGCCATATCCACATCGCTCAGACGCGATTCGGAAGCGCTTAGGTTCTCCGAGGCGACCGAAAGGCTGTCGATTGTGGTCTCCAGGCGGTTGGTGAACGCCCCCAGTGTGGAACGGGTACGGCTGACTTGATCGAGTGCTTTATCGATGATAGACAGGGCGGCGTTGACTCCTTCAACGGTGGTGACGTTGATGTCGGCAACTGTCATGCCGCTGCCGCGTCCAAATCCGATGTTATCGCCCCGCAGATCGGGGATATTGACCTGCAAATCCTGTCCCTTGAAGGGGCCGACCTGGAAATTCAGGGCGTTATTGATGGTCGACAGAAGAATGGCCATGCCTGTGTTGGGCGAACCGTTCATCGGTGGACCGGTGATATCGAGGATGGCGTCGAAATCCAGCATCAGAGTTTCGGCTACACCCTCGCTGACGCCGCTCTCGAAGAACACGTTCTGATCGCCGTTCTGGAAGGTGACCGGCGGACCGCCATTCAGGGTGGCGATGTACTGCTGCGAGATGATTTCCAGTGTGTCGGTTCCCTGATTGAAGATCGATGTCGTCATATCTTCCCGGAATCCAGCGCCCACTCGCATAACCAACCGGGGAATTTCTTCTCCAAAGCGCGTGGGAACGGTTCCCCGCAATTCCACCTCATCACCCACTCGGACGCGAATCCGCTCCCCGCCTCCGATGGAGATCGTGGCCATTTCGGGATTGCCGTCGATCGACAATTGGGAACGATCGGTCAAGGTACGGTAAGTGTTGGCATCCTCTACAATCATAAAGAGGCTCGATTGAGACATTTCGGCGATATCGTCGATCAGGCGGAAGGTTCCATTGCCGGTTAAAGTCATCATGGCGTCCTTGAACGCACTCTGATCCACCGGCCCGTTGACGCCTCGAGTCCGATCGCGGTAATTCAATTCCTGGATCAAACCCGACAGCGTGGCGAACTTCCCGTCGCCTACGGTGGCGTCG
>CAZFOX010000296.1:5548-6499 GCA_964520565.1 uncultured bacterium
GGCGTCGGTTGTCCCGTCCATGACCAGAGTGAAAATGGTCTGAAATGTGGAACCGTCGGCGTTGGTTCCCTGGAAGGTCAAGCGGTCGTTGGCTTCAAAACGAATTCCCGTGTCGCCGGTAGTGAATACCGAGTCGAGGAAAGTCCCATTGAGTACCGCACCGCGGGCCAGACTGAACGCGCGGGTGATGATCGCTCCGGCTGAGTCGCGGAACTGGAGTTGTGTTTCCAGTGTCCTCCGGTTGGGAGGAATGATATCGGTTACTTCGATGCCGAAATTCCCCGTGTCGAAGGTGGAACCGGTGATCCCATTAATCAGGTTTCCGTATTGAGCGCCAACGTTTCGGCCATAGACGTAATCGCGTGTGGAATCCACGGCGTGTTTGAGACGCCCGGCGTTGTTGACGACTTTGAAACTAATGTCGAATTTGGATGGCGCGTTGGTGCAGTCGGCGATGGTGGTAGCGGTGGCGCCGCCATGCATCGCGCTCAGAAAACGAATGCGCCCACTGCCCAGGTTTTCCGCCAGAAGGTTGTCGGCAAGGCTGACGTGGGTTTGGATAAAGTTAGAGGGAATATCCGCCACATTGCCTCCAAATAATGCGGTCTCGGCTTTGTCGATGGCGGCTTGCACCTGAGTCATCAGGAACGCCAGATCGTTGGTCGCGCCAACGCTGATGGCGCCTGCAAACGGCGTGACGCCGTCGGAGAGAACGCCCTGGAAGGTGATGGTGTGGGCGCGCGCGGCCACGTTGGAGACCATGGCTCCGCAGGCGTTCCACGCGCCGCCGTCGATGCGCCACTGCGCGCCGGAGTTGGCCAGGGATGCGGGGGTGATGTTCACGGAGAGCGACCCGCGCGGGCCGCTGACGCCGGTGAAGTCCATGCCCCAGACGTTGCCCGTGGTGTTGGAATAGTTGCTGGACGTGGCGTTGGTCACCTGGCGGGTGCC
>CAZFOX010000297.1:0-6498 GCA_964520565.1 uncultured bacterium
CCTGAGCAAGATCCGGTGCCGGGACAGGCAGCGATGCAGGATTCTTCGAACTCATCCACGCCGATCTGACCGTTTTTAACAGGCGCGATGCGCTCGAACATTTTGTCGAGACCAACCATGGTTCCCCGGTCGTATCCGGCCAGCATGGGGCCGCCGGTGATAAGGATGGCGGGTATATTGAGCCGGGCGGCGACCATCAGCATGCCAGGCGTGATCTTGTCGCAGTTGGAAACCAGCACCAGGGCGTCGAAGGGATGAGCCATCGCCATGATTTCCACACTGTCGGCGATATTTTCGCGGCTGACCAGCGAATAGCGCATGCCCTTATGATTCATGGCGATCCCGTCGTCGACCGCGATGGTGTTGAATTCGACCGGGGTTCCTCCCGACTGAAGAACGCCACGCTTGACGGCATTGGCTATTTTATTGAGTTCGACGTGGCCGGGGACGATCTCATTGAACGAATTGGCGATCCCGATAATGGGCTTGTCCAGATCCTTTTTGGATAGACCGGTTGCGTACCATAAACTGCGATGAGGGCCTTTTTCCACCCCGACTTTCATGACGTCGCTTCTCATAATAACAAACCTCACGGATTGGATTCGATCGCGCACTGGCGAAACGTATTATTGTAGCCGGAAGTGAGTTGGGTGTCTAAGTGGAGAGAAGAATGAGGAGAAGCGTGAATATGATCATCGATTTCTATCCAGTGTATGTTGTATTGCCAGCGACTATTGTCTTGACACTATTGCTTTTTTCCCCATATACTACCAAAACTTCGTTAGTAATCGGTATATTTGTGGATTATCTATTGTTATAAGAAATTGTCCCAAGAAATGGCGGGAAAATCATGTCTCTAATACTTGCTCTCGACCAAGGCACCACCAGCTCGCGCGCCATACTGTTCGATTCGTCCGGTTCCATCGTAGCCGTGGCGCAAAAAGAATTTGAACAAATATACCCCCAGGCGGGGTGGGTGGAACACGATCCCCGCGAAATCTGGTCGTCCCAGATTCAGGTCGCCCATCGGGCGCTCTCCCAGGCCGGGAAAAAAGCAACGGATGTCGCGGCCATCGGCATAACGAACCAGCGGGAAACTACTGTCCTCTGGAACCGCAAAACCGGAGAACCGGTACACAACGCCATCGTATGGCAGGATCGCCGCACCGCCTCGATATGCGATGAGTATAAACAAGCGGGACATGTGGAAACGATCCAACGCAAAACCGGCCTGGTGATCGATGCCTACTTTTCGGGAAGCAAACTGCGCTGGCTTTTGGATAACGTTCCGGGGGCGCGGGAACAGGCGGAACGGGGCGAGCTGGCTTTCGGAACCGTCGATGCGTGGCTCTTGTGGAACCTGACCAACGGCGCGGTTCACGCCACCGACGCTTCCAATGCCTCTCGAACCATGCTGTTCAATATCACCACAGGCGATTGGGACGACGAACTATTGAATTTGTTCCGTATTCCCCGATCGGTATTGCCCGAAGTGCGATCATCCAGCGAAATCTACGGCGAAACGGCCGCAGGCGTCTTCGATTCCCCCGTGAAAGTGGCCGGAATCGCAGGCGACCAGCAATCGGCCTTGTTCGGGCAGAATTGCTACGAACATGGCATGGCCAAGAACACTTACGGTACCGGTTGCTTTCTGCTCATGAACGTCGGTGGGCAGGCGGTTGTCTCCCGGCATCAATTGCTGACCACCGTCGCCTGGAAAACCAACGGGAAGATCGAATATGCCCTGGAAGGAAGCGTATTCATTGGCGGAGCGGTCGTTCAATGGCTGCGGGATGGACTGGGAATCATAAAATCCTCGGCAGAAGTCGAAGAATTGGCGTCGCGCGTCTCTGACAGCGGAGGCGCTTACCTGGTTCCCGCTTTTGCCGGGCTGGGAGCACCGCATTGGGATCAATACGCGCGCGGAACCATTACCGGAATCACGCGGGGAACGACCGCCGCACACTTGGCGAGGGCCGCCTTGGACGGTATCGCTTTTCAAGTAGCGGATGTGTTGGACGTGATGAGAGAGGATTCGGGAATCCCTATCCACGAACTGCGGGTGGATGGCGGCGCGTCGGGTAACAATCTGCTCATGCAGATTCAGGCCGATCTGTTGCAGGCGCCGGTCGTGCGTCCCAAAAATGTGGAAACCACGGCGCTGGGGGCGGCGTATCTGGCCGGCCTGGCCACCGGTTATTGGAAAGATCGAGCCGAGATTCAAAAAGCCTGGCAGGTGGATCGCATCTTTGAACCACAACGCAGCGCCGATGAAGCGGCCCATCAACGAAAACGATGGAAAGACGCCTTAGAGCGGGCGAAGAATTGGGAGCGGTGAAGGGAGTGGATAGAACTTTTTTCCTGGAACGTATTCTCGACCGTAATACTCCGTGGGATATAGCCGTAATCGGCGGTGGGGCTACCGGCATGGGCGTTGCCGTCGATGCCGCATCGCGGGGGTACGATGTCGTATTAATCGATCGAAGCGATTTTGGAAAAGGAACCTCGAGCCGGTCAACCAAGCTGGTGCATGGGGGCGTTCGTTATTTGCAACAAGGCAATGTCTCGCTGGTTATGGAAGCGTTAAAAGAACGCGGAATCCTTTTGCAAAACGCGCCTCATCTCGTGCACGACCTTCAGTTCATCGTTCCCAACTACCAGTGGTGGGAAGCGCCGTTTTACGGTATCGGCCTGAAAGTCTACGATCTGCTCGCCGGGAAATACGGTTTCGGCCCCTCGCAGTTACTCTCGCGTGAGGATGTGCTCGAACGCATCCCCACGTTGGAACGGGATGGGCTTCGCGGGGGAGTCAAATATCACGACGGCCAGTTCGACGACAGCCGCTTACTAATCAACCTGGCGCAGACGGCCGCCGAACAGGGAGCCTGCCTGTTGAATTACGCCCAGGCTACCCGTCTCGTCAAGGACGGTGATGGATTTCTCCGCGGCTTCGAATTCACCGATCAAGAAACCGGACAGAATTATTCCCTGTCCGCCCGCTGTATCATCAACGCAACTGGACCGTTTTGCGATGAAATCCGCCGGTTGGATGATCCCCAAGCCACGCCGATGATCGCCCCCAGCCAGGGCGTGCATATCGTACTACCTCGCGAATTTCTTCCCCGTGATACAGCCATCATGGTTCCTCACACACGGGATGGCCGGGTGATGTTCGCCATTCCCTGGAACGGACACGTCGTAGTGGGAACCACCGATACGCCCATCACGGAAATGAACCTCGAACCACAACCCTTCGCACAGGAAGTGGATTTCATACTCGAGACCGCCAGCGGTTACCTGGCTAAAAGCCCATCAAAATCCGATATTCTCAGCATATTTACGGGCATTCGCCCTCTGGTGAATACCGGCGGCCGCGAAAACACCGCCGTCCTTTCGCGCGATCATACCATTCATATTTCCAAATCCGGCCTCTTAACTGTCACCGGAGGAAAATGGACGACGTACCGCAAAATGGCGGAAGATTGCGTCGATCACGCCGTGATTCTGGCGCATCTGCAGGAACGCCCGTGTATCACAAAAGAATTGCGGATTCACGGATACCATCGCCATGCAGAAAAGTTCGGCGGTCTGGCGGGATACGGATCGGACTCTGTTTATTTAGAAGAACTGATGCTGACCCAGCCGGAACTTTCCCGGCCTCTTCATGAAACGCTGCCGATTCTCGGCGCACAGGTTATATGGGCAGTGCAGCGCGAAATGGCGCGTACCCTCGACGACGTTCTGGCGCGGCGCACGCGGGCGCTCTACTTGAACGTCAAAGCCACCCGGGAAATGGCTCCGGCCGTGGCAAAACTCATGGCGGATGAGATGGGACGCGATGAAGGCTGGATCAATGGCCAATTACAGGAATTCGAACGAATCGCGCGTTGTTTCGACGTGCATTCGATTTAAATAATGTTAATAGAAGAAATGGGAACATATTATGAATCCGTACGTGGCTGAATTTATTGGAACGATGTTGTTGGTTCTTTTTGGTAACGGTGTTGTAGCCAACGTGGTCTTGGCACGCACCAAAGGGAATAATGCCGGCTGGATCGTCATCACCGCCGGATGGGCGTTCGGCGTTTATATCGGCGCATTCTGCAGCGCCAAGGCCAGCGGCGCTCATCTTAATCCCGCCATCACAATCGCCTTGCTCGCTCAATGCACCCTCACCTGCAAGTCGGCCATCGGTTACATCGTCGCGCAAATTCTGGGCGGTTTCGTGGGCGGCTGCCTGGTGTATCTCTTTTACCGCGAGCATTTCGCCGTCACCGACGATCCCAATAACAAAATGGCTTGCTTCTGCACTTCGCCCAATATCCGCAACCTCAAACAGGCGTTCCTCTGCGAAGTTATCGGCACGTTTGCCCTGATGTTCCCCATATTGCTGATCGCGCAACCCTGCTTCACCATGCCGGGCACGGCGGAGGGCCAGGAAGTGTTAATCGGCCTGGGATCGCTGGGATTGATCCCTGTTGCATTGCTGGTTTTTGGGATCGGCCTCTCGCTGGGTGGAACGACGGGATACGCCATCAATCCCGCCCGCGACCTGGGACCGCGCCTCGCCCATGCCCTGCTGCCCATTCCTGGCAAACGGGACAGCGACTGGCAATACGCCTGGGTTCCCGTATTTGGGCCGATTGTAGGCGCATTAATCGCGGTTGGGTTGTATAGGGTGGTTGTATAGCCAATCACTCGTCGATCCCTTTACGGTTTCATCAAATTCTCATACAAACAAATGTTACCCGTGGAACTGCCCACGGCGACAATGTCCAGATCCGAATCGCCATCCAGATCGCCCACGGCGCAGCTCGCTCCCGCCATGCCGCCCGCGTCGAGCGTCATTTTCTTCCACGACGACGCCTGGCGGTCGGTGGCGTAGAAGAGGTAATAACTCTTATTATTACCCCGGTCGCCCGCCAGGATTTCCGAGATGCCGTCCTGGTTGATATCGGCACAATGGACACCATGCCCCACCTGGAGCCGATCGTCAATAACCGTTCGTTTGGGTTTTACGGAAATAAGATCGGTGGATGCGCCTCGATAAACAGCTACTTCATTCCCATGCCGCGGCTCGATGGCTGCGTAAAACGTTTCATCGCCGATAGCGCCCAAAGCAATCTCGCTGCTCCCGTGATTGGCTTCGATTTTCCGGCTGCCCTCATGCCAAAGGGTGCAGTCGGTTTTACTGTCTTTGAGACTCAGTATCGAAATCCCTTCATAACTCGCCGTGAACACACGGCCCATTTTACCCACACCATCCGGGACTTTCATTAATCCATGAATGGCGTGCAGTTTATCGTAAAGCACTGTCGTCAGCCATGGGGACGCCTTGGGATCGTCGGGAACCCTGGACATTTTGATTCGTACTGGATATTTCAAAAAATCCGAGGGCGTCGCGTTTACTCCCAGCAGGGGAGAACTGACTAATTCATCCTTTCCATCGCCGTCCATATCGATCCAAATTAGTCGATGCTGCATCGGTTCTTTGTCAATCAGGTGCGGTATCCATAGCGCGTTTTTGTCGCTACCCTGTTCCAGCCAGGAAACCATTCCTTTCTCGACGCTGTCGTTAAAATCGAAATCGTGCGCCAGCGCTATATCCAGATCGTCATCCCCGTCGATATCCGAGATTTCCATGCTAATGGGCCGGATCACGGTTGGAGGTGTAATCCGATGAGATGTCCAGGATGGATTTTCATACCAGGCGACGAGTCCGTCGTCTCCCTCGCGCAACGCAATCACATCGAGTTTTCCGTCGGTATTTATATCGGCCACTTTAATCTGATACCCCATCGGAAATTTATCATCGATGGATATTCGCCTGAATTGGAATGTGGAATCCGTGGGCGTCTCAGCCGTTGGATTGGATTCTGCCAATGAACCAGGAATTACGGTCAGAATACAGAAAAAAAACACAGATATACGTTTCATACAGTCACATTCATTCCTTATCGGTGAAGTCATTTTGTCAAACGATACATCGATTGCAAGCATTCAAGGGCGGAAAATTCACCGCCCTATCGCACACGAATAAACTCTCTCACTTCGAAAACGCCGGGGCAATCCCCATTTCTTTCAGAATCCAATCGGCGTGTTCGACCGCGTCGAGCACCCACTTGATATAGCGCACGTCCACATGGATGGAACGGGTTGTCTCTTCTAAAAATACCAGATCGCTGGCCACCCCTTCGATATTTCCATCGAAGGCGATGCCGCAGAATTCGGCGCGGGCGTTGAGAGTGGCCGAGCCGGAGTTGCCGTTCGTGATATCCAGATCGGTCAGGAAATCGAGCGGAACGGTTTTGATCGGTTCGAAAACATACGGCCCTTCGAGGCGCTTATTGACGGCGTCGACGATCGACGGCGGTGCGTCGAACGGCCATTCGCCGCGATTCTTGGCCCATTTTTCCGCCATTTCCCAGATATTTGTGAAAGGATAATACATGTCTTTGTCCGGCTGGGGACGATATCCACGCACCGTACCAAACGAAA
>CAZFOX010000298.1:0-6494 GCA_964520565.1 uncultured bacterium
CATCTCATAAGCGCCTACTTACTGACCTTCGGCATATTGCCCTGGTTGGAGATTCCCCTATCGATTCGAGTTCTGATTGCGTATCCCGGATCGTATGCCGTATCATTCGCCATCCCCATGGAAATCGCGCTGTTTGTATATCCACGGTTTCAGAAGAAACAGGAATTGCCAGGCTCGGATCCGAAAGCCATTCAAAATCTGGCTTTGCAATGCGAATTGGCACTGACTTTCGTTCGCCGTTTCCCCGAAGTCCGAACCTTCGTTTGCGATCACGCCCGAAAGAACCGGATCGCCACCTGTTTCTTCGCGCATCGAATCCCGCGTTCCGAACGCCCGGGATTGTGGGAGGAAGCCGTCATTGCCGTCCCGGTCGATATAAACACTCAAAAAGCCCTTTGCGAAAAGGTGAAGGTCGATCGATATCTCTTTCAGGTTGAAGAAGAACGCAGTACGGTTTTCCATCTTCCCGTGGACGAGTGGCTCGAAGCACATTCTCGGCCTACACCTTTAGAGAAGGATATTCTTGATCGTTTCGATATGCTGTTTGACCGTTTTCCTTCGATGCAAGAAATCCCTTTTCCCCTGGCCCTTCGGCAGGTTCCCTATGAACGAGTTATAGAGATGGACTAAAGAAATCACCTGGAAGATTTATCTTTGGAGACACCCCATGTTTTGGATGTTTCTGTTAACCATTAATACGATCTTGTTGATTATTGGAGGAATGTTATTTGGAGCGGCGATGAGCCAGGGAGAAGCGCTTTGGGTGTTTCCATTCTGGCTGACAGAAATCATGGCCAGCTATTATTGGTTCGCGCTGGTCTATCTGGCTCTGAAGGGAACGATTAACAGAGATTCACCCACAAGTGATTTACAGCGATATGTTGCGCGCCGGGCGGGGAACCTGTTCCTCTTGCATATCGCCGAAGCCTGGCTGTTGAGTCTGGTGTTTCTTCCCGGTTTTGTTTCCTGGCCGATCCGCCTGATTGTCGCGTATCCGGGGACTGCCTTAATCACCCTGATCCTGCCGCTGGCGTTGCTGCCCCGGCGATACCGGCGCTGGCAGAAAGCGGAAGAAGTGGAACGTGTCCGCCCCGGGAAAATCCGTGCGTGGGCCATGCGCAGCCAGGCCGCGCAACGTTTCGTGGAACGGTTTCCCGAATGCAGGATTTTTGTCTTCGATCATTGGGTAAAAAACAAGACAGCGGCCTGTTTGTTTCTTCATCGCGCTCCACGTCCTGAAAGGGCAGGATTGATGGAAGACGTGCTCTTGGAACTGCCGGTGGATATGAAAACCAAACAGCCGTTGGAAAACAATGCGCTATCGATGCGATATATTTTTGAAAGCAGCGAGAACGGTAGTTCCATCTACCATCTGGATGAGGGGAAATCTTTCGAGGAATACGATCTATACGCCCGGCTGGACGAGAATACGCTGAACCGTTTCGATTGCCAGATCGACCGGTTTCCCTCGCTGGACGACGCGCCATTCCCTCTGGCGATACGGAATAGAATGCACGAGAAATTACTATAAAAGTAGCCTTATACTCAACCGTTCAGTAAGATTCGGAATAAGTTGTTACTACCGATTTCTCTCAGTAATTAGATTCTTTCCTCGTGCCTGTTTTTACCGTCTTGACAGAGCGGAGCGCTTTGATTAGGCTCACAAATAGAGTACAATAGTCAATCTAAAGTAAGAATAAAGCAGAAACGAGCAGAATCGTTCACTTGCTTTCACAAACGATCATCAAAACAAATGGAGGACAAATCCGTGGAAGGAAAAGCCCTGGGACTTGTTGAAACTCGTGGATTGGTCGGCGCCATCGAAGCCGCCGACGCCATGGTGAAAGCCGCGAGCGTGACCCTGGTTGGCAAAGAGAAAATCGGCGGCGGTTATGTAACCGTAATGGTGCGCGGCGATGTGGGTGCCGTGAAAGCCGCGACCGACGCCGGTGCGGCAGCCGCGCGCAAAGTGGGCGAAGTAGTATCGGTGCATGTGATCCCTCGTCCGCATTCGGATATCGAAGGTATCCTGCCCGTCAAGGGATAAGGCCGTTTGGACCACGCTTTGTCCTGGGGCCGTCGATCTGCACTCGTCTGGCAAGTGGACGGTCCGGTGAACCGAATCCCATCTGCGATTCAGCCAGGCGTGGCCAAAAAAGCCACGCTTGGTTTATTTAGGTGCAAAAAGCGGCGGTGGATTCTCTATGGCAGAGCCTTTTGTCGATAACGCCCTGATCGATCAGATCGTCAAACGCGTCGTATCGCGGATGCGCGAACCACAGTCGGCGCCTTCTTCTTCCATCCTGGAAGATGGGCGGCGATTGGTTCCGGTCAACGTTTCGGTGCGTCACTTGCACTTGTGCCGGGAAGACCTGGAAGTCTTGTACGGAAAAGGCTTCGACCTGGAACCGCGCAATCCCTTGTATCAGCCCGGCGAGTTTGCCGCCAAACAGACGGTCACTCTGGTTGGGCCGCGTATGCGGTGTCTGGGAGATGTGCGGATTCTGGGGCCGTTGCGAAAAGCGACTCAGGTGGAAGTATCGCGGACGGATGCGATCTACCTGGGGATCGATCCCCCGGTGAAGCCTTCGGGCAATCACGAGGGAAGCGAACGGCTCATTCTCGTGGGGCCGGTGGGTGTGGTTCACCTGCAACGCGGCGTGATCCAGGCCAATCGCCACCTTCATCTTTCCACCGCGTCGGCGGAAAAGTGGGGATTGCTGGACAACCAGACGATTCGAGTGCGAATCGAGACGGCCAAGAAAACCGTTTTCGAGGACGTCCAGCTGCGCGTCAATAAGGCCTTCCTGGACGAAATGCATCTCGATACCGACGACGGCAACGCCGCCGGATTGCGCGGCGGAGAAAAAGCGGAAATTATCGGAGTCGTATAAAATCGGCGGAATTTTATGGATCTGCAAGCATTGGAACGCATCGTATTGGAAGAGGTCAAAAAAGCGCTGGGCGAACGCCAGCGTTACGAAGATACCTCTCTTCCCCCCGATCCAAACCTGACTCTGGACGCCGGAGCCTGCCGCGGCCCGGCGTGCAGCATGCCATCCCCATCCCCCAAAACATCCGTACCCGCACTGCAACCTCGAATTTCCACGCCCCCCCCATCGGGCGGCCCCGCGATCCTGCTGTTGTTTACCGGTGCGCGGGAACAGTGGGAGGTGCTCTCTGCGGCCTTTCAATCCTGGCGCGAGCAGGGTATCCAACTGGACGCCGTCTTTTCGTCCAGTTCCCATTACGTGATTTCGTCCGACGAGGTTGCTGCATTGGGCATTCGGACGATCGACCGTCCGGACGAGGTGCGCGAACTGCTCTACGATGTGTCGCGCTATGCGGCGGTGTTTCTGCCCTCCATCAGCCGTACCCACGCCGCCAAACTGGCGCTGGGAATCACCGATACGCTGATATTGAATATGACTATCTCCGCGCTGGCGCAGAAAGCCAAAGTAGTCGCCTCAAGCGATGGACTCGAACCGACCGCCTGTGTCGTATGCGGGAACCAGGTTCCTGGCATCCAGGAAATCCTGGATAACTATCGCGGACAACTGGTGAAGATGGGAGTCAAACTTCTTCCGGCGCAGGATGCTGTGAAGGAAGTGTTCCGGGTAACGCTGAACAAGGCGGAGAGCGGGCCGGAATTGATCACCTCTCTGGTCACCGAAGAAGACGCGGCCAAGCTCAAAGGGCCGGTTGTCAAAGCCTCGCGCGGCGGGCTCATTACCCCGCTGGCGATGGAACTTTTGCATAAACGGGGAATCGAAGTCGTCATCGTTCCCCAATCATGATGAAGGAAACCGAACATGGACGATCGTCAGATAGCGGAAATCGTACGGCGGGTCTTGCAGGAAGTGCAGCAGCAGGCCGCTTCGCAGCCCTCCGGCAGCGGTCACGTAGCCGCCTGTGCGGGTGGAGCCGTCAGCGGGGGACGCGACGGCGTATTTAACGATATCGAGGACGCCATTCGCGCCGCCAAAGCCGCTTCCGAACAGTTACGCAATCTTCCGTTGGAAAAACGGCGCCATTTCGTCGAAGTAATCCGCCAGACCTCGCGCCAGAAGAATCGCGAATGGGCCGAACTAACGGTGCGCGATACCAACATGGGGCGCGTCGATCATAAAATTCTAAAGAATAACCTAGCCATCGAAAAAACGCCCGGCGTGGAAGAACTGACCACCCATTGCGTGACCGGCGACAACGGCATCATGATGGAAGAGTACGTGCCCTTCGGCGTCATCGGCACCATCACGCCTTCCACCAATCCGGTGGCTACGGTGATCAACCACGCCATCGCCATGATCGCGGCGGGTAATTCCATCGTCTTCGCTCCGCATCCGGGAGCGATTCAATGCACCCTGCAGAGCATGCAGGATATCAATCGCGCCCTGGTGGCGGCGGGCGCACCGGCGAACCTGATGACCTCGGTCGCCGAACCCAGCCTGCGCACCGCCAAGATTATCATGAATCATGAATCCGTCGATCTGCTGGTAGCCACCGGCGGCCCGGCGGTGGTCAAAGCCGCCCTGCAAAGCCCCAAACGCGCCATCGTCGCCGGGCCGGGCAATCCGCCAGTCATCGTCGACGAGACCGCCGATCTTACGAACGCCGCCGACAGCATCTATACCGGCGCGACCTTCGACAACAACATGCCCTGCGTCTGCGAGAAGGAATGCTTCGTGCTCGCGCAGGTCTACGATTCGTTTCTCCAGGCCATGCAGCAGCGCGGCGCATTCCTGCTCAACGCCCAGCAGACCGACGCGCTGGTACGCGTGACGATCACCGCCGAAGACGCCGTCAACCGCGATTACGTCGGCAAGGACGCGCGGGTGCTGGCGCAGGCCATCGGCGTTTCGATTCCTTCGAATTGCGAGCTGTTGATCTGCGAAACCGGCAAGGATCACCCCTTCGTCCAGCACGAGATGCTGATGCCGGTGCTGGCCATCGTACGGGTGAACACGTTCGAAGAAGCGGTGCAGTACTCCAAACAGGCCGAACATGGGTTCGGCCATACCGCCATCATCCACAGCCAGCACCTGGATCGCGTTACCCACTTTGCCAAGGTGATGCGCACGGGACTCTTCGTCGTGAACGGCCCCTGTGGAACAGCGCTGGGCAACGGCGGCGAAGGCGATACGGCGCTCACCATTTCCTTCCTGACCGGCGAAGGCCCCTGCACCCCGGTGACTTTCAGCAAAATCAAACGCTTCGCCGTCAAGAACGCGCTACGGTTTGTATAAGTTTCCCCGGCATAGAAAATCCCAAGCCCCGATGGAACCATCGGGGCTTTTTAATTGATACAACAACACACGATATGCAACAACACACGATACACTGCAACATACGATCATCCGTGTCATTGCAAGCGCAGCGAAGCAATCTCTCCCTCGCCCGCCGAGGGGGGGCATTTCTATACCCCACTTATCCTGTCATTACGAGAGTATGTGTTTTGCCTAAGTCGGAAACAGAAATTTCCCATCGGAATTAGTGTACTCGAACGAAAAAAAAGAAACACAAAATCGATGACTCTCTTTACGAAATAACAATTCTTTAAGAAGATAGTAATTATCTGGTGAAACGGAAGCGAGCTTTGCGGGAGCGCAACCCGCCAGGGATAACCGGCTGGACGTGCTGCGAATTGTAACGGGAGGCGGAGGACGATTTCCGCCTCGTTCCCCCATCAACAAATTCCGAGCATTTCCCATGCCGAACAAACTCAATAGAAACACTTGGGGCAACCTAAATCACCAGGTCGATTATTCTATTTCACGTTGAACCAGTACACGAGGAGATATATCTCGATCCTGACAATCGCTTGTCAGCCAAAAATCCCGCGCAATTGATTGGACTTTGGAGAATCCTAAAAGGCTGGCCCGAATTGGTCGAGCCGACATTGTTTGATCTTCTGGAGGAAAATGAGTGATGGCTTTCGATCTCGCAATGTTCTCCGATAAACTGCGACATTATATGGAACAATTCCAGATTTCTTTTGAGGAACTTGCCAAACGTACCGGTATTAATTTGGAGCGCTTACAAGAATTCGAAAAGCAACAAACGACACCAACAGGTGATGAAATTTTGATTCTGGCTGATGTTTTTATGTGTGATTACAAGTTTTTTATTTCCAATGAGAAACTTTCATCGTTCGAACAAACAGAAAATCTTTTCAGAAAACATGGTGAGGAATTAAGTAAATCCGACAGATGGGCCATCCAGGAATTCTTGTATCTCTGTGAATGTGAAGAATTTCTTTTGAATGAATTAAAAAAAGAGAGAAATAGATTTTCGTTCAGAAAACAAGGAAATTTCTTTAAAGGTCATGGGCAACAAGCCGCATTTAACTTAAGAAAACATCTTGGATACGCATTCAATGTGATTCCGCCAAACGTTTATAGAGATTTTACCAATATTGGTTGTCATGTTTTCCGTAGGAAACTTGAATCGAGTACGATATCTGGTTTGTGCGTAAGACACCCTGTTGCTGGTTC
>CAZFOX010000299.1:0-6491 GCA_964520565.1 uncultured bacterium
TTCCTTGAAAGGGATGAAAACTAGGGTTTGAATATTCCGATAGAATTCTGGCTTTCGCATGGGAGAATAGGGAGGAAGATTTTTTTTTCGTAAATCCTTGTTTCTTCCGGGAAAATAGATTATAATTTAATGTGGTAAGACAAAATCGTACTAGGCACTCGTAATGGCATTGTTGTTTCGGCACGCCTGAACAAGGGAAAATCCCCAACTAATAATAAAATCGTTTTAGTCCAAGATTCATTGATTGATTTGGGATGTAGGTAGTATACCGGTTCGTTGCATGCGTGCTTGACAAGGATGTCCACAGTGGGGATCGTTCCATCTCTCGATTTCCCTTATCCAAAATTGATACGCACTGAATTAGGAAAGTGGATTTATTCATAATATTATTATCTTGATTGTTGTTATCTATCGTTCTGAAAAGCCCTGTGCTTTGAGAGACCCAACCGGGTGGAGATCGGAAAGGGTGGGTGTGTTTTTTATATTCCTCGCTGGAGTCGATTTGAGTTAATTTCCTGCATAACGCTTCGCCTTGAATCATCGATAATGAACCAGGTTTTTCTTGTAGACGGAAGTTCGGTATTTTTTCGCGCCTTTCACGCGATACGCGATCTGCGCCGCTCCGACGGTGTGGCGACCAATGCGTTGTATGGGTATATCGCTACCCTGCGCAGTATCCTGAACGAATATCATCCCGTGGAAATGGTCGTGGCGTTCGATCTTCCCGAACCGACTTTCCGTCACAAACGGTACGAAAAATATAAGGCAAATCGCCTCTCGCCTCCCGATGAATTGATCGCGCAGATTCCTTTTATAAAATCGGTCACGGAGAAACTAGGTATTTCCCAGATCGAAAAGCCTGGATTTGAAGCGGATGATCTTCTCGGCGCTATCGCTCTCCGCCTGGTGGAACAAGGGAAAGAGGCGATTTTGGTTTCCGGGGATAAAGACCTGTTTCAACTGATCGGCCCTTCCATTCGGATGCTTCGTCTCGTTCCGATGGGGAAGAACCAAATCTATGGCGAGGCGGAGGTCAAGGAGCGTTACGGCGTGGCTCCCGGTCAGATCGTCGATGTGTTCGCCTTAATGGGCGACAGCAGCGATAACGTTCCCGGCGTTCCCGGCATAGGGGAAAAGACCGCCATCGCTCTGATCCAACAGTATGGTTCACTGGAAAACCTGTACGAACATCTCGATGAGATCAAGGGCGCCAAGAGGCAGGAAGCGTTGCGCGATCACAAGGATATGGCGTATCTTTCCCGCGATCTCGTCACGCTGGTCACGGATATCCCTCTCGATCTTTCCAACGGATTTATGGAAATGAAGCCGGTGGATGTTTCCCGTTTGCGCGCGTTTTACGAAGAGATGGAGTTCCGAACCTTTGCCGCCGATCTTCCCCGCGATGCGAATGCGGCGGAAACGCCGAGCGCCGATTATCAAACCGTGGAAACCATTGCGCAGTTACAAGAAATTGTGCGCCGTATCCGCGAAAAAGGGTCCTGTGCCGTCGATACGGAGACCACCTCGCTCGATACCTTGAGCGCCCGCCTGGTCGGCGTTTCTCTGACTGTGGAAGAAGGGCAGGGATGGTATATCCCCATCGGGCATCATCAGGGCCGGAATCTGCCCCGGGAAGAAGCATTTCCACTCCTCAAAGAAATCCTCGAATCGGAATCGATCGAGAAGACCGGTCACAATCTGAAATACGATTTTCATATCTTTGCCAACGAAGGAATCGCGCTGAACGGCATTCGCCACGATACGCTGATCGCCTCGTATCTTGCACAACCGGTGCGCGAGAGCCGCAAACTCGACGACCTGGCCTTGAAGGAACTGGGCATGCGCATGACCCCCATAACCGATTTAATCGGCGAGGGGAAAAATCAGAAATGCATGGCCGATGTGGAGATCGAACGCGTCTCCTCCTACGCGTGCGAAGATACCGACGCCGCCTGGCGGTTGATGCATCTTGTGATTCCCAAAATCCGGGAACAGGAGATGGATTTCCTTTATGAAAAAGTGGAAATGCCTCTCCTGCGGGTACTGGCGTCGATGGAGCGGAAGGGAATCTGCGTCGATGCGGATACTCTCCACTGCCAGTCGCGGGAATTAAGCGAGGAGATGAAAAACCTGGAACGGGACATTTATCAGTCCGTAGGCCGGGAATTTAACCTCAATTCCCCTTCGCAATTGGCGCAAATCTTGTATGATGATTTAAAGATCCTAAGTGGGCGTAAACGCTCCACGCGTGCCGATATCCTGGAAAAGTTGGCGGAAGAAGGCGTTCCCATCGCACGCCATATCCTCGATTACCGGCATCGGCAGAAAATCAAATCCACATACCTCGATGCGTTGCAGAAACTGATCCGCCCCGAGACGGGACGCGTGCATACCACCTACAATCAGGCGGTTGTCAATACGGGACGAATATCCAGTACGGATCCGAATTTGCAGAATATTCCTATTCGAACGGATTTGGGCCGCCGGGTGCGGCGCGCGTTTACGGCTGCCGACGGATACGTATTGATCTCGCTGGACTATTCGCAGATCGAATTGCGGGTGCTGGCGCATATGTCCGGCGATCCCGGTCTGCAAAAGGCCTTTATGGCCGGGGAGGATATTCATTCGCGAACGGCGGCGGAAATTTTTAGTGTACCCATAGCCGAAGTAACTCCGGATATGCGCCGTAAGGCGAAGGAGATCAATTTCGGTTTAAATTACGGCATGTCGCCGTACGGATTGGCCCAGCGGCTTGCCATCGATGACAAGGAAGCTTCTTCGTACATTCAAACCTACTTTGCCCGCTATCCACGAGTTCAGAATTATATGGACGAAGTAACGGCTTTTGCCCGGGAGCATCTTTTCGTGGCCACTCTGTACAATCGCCGTATTCCCACGCCGGGCATTCGAGACAGTAACCGGATTCAACAGGAAAATGCCCGCCGGGCGGCGATTAACGCGCCCATTCAGGGAACGGCGGCGGACTTAATGAAAAAAGCGATGGTCGATGTATTCGACGAACTGCGCGGTCTCGAGGAACAGGCTTCCATCCTGCTGACCGTTCACGACGAGCTCCTGTTGGAAGTGCGGGAAGAGCGGGCGGAAGAGATCGGTTCCCGGTGCCAGAAACGAATGGAAAGGGCGATTTCGTTTTCCGTTCCCACGCCGGTGGAAACATCGATCGGCCGCAATTGGGCGGAATTGAAATAAAGAATGGGCAATCGGTCCGTGACCACTCTGCGTTCGTTGGCGCCGCCGGATATTCCACCCGAACGAATGGCGATCGGGTTGACGGGAAATCCGGGAGCGGGGAAATCCACCGTGGCACGGTGGATGGAGGCGGCGGGCGCGCGGCTTGTGGATGCGGATGCGATCGGGCATCGGCTTTTGGAACTGGATTCGCCGGTGTTTAGCGAGGTCGTCAAGGAGTATGGTTCTTCCATCCTTCAGGCGGATGGGAAGATCGATCGCCGGGCGTTGGCGCGGATGGTTTTTCAGACGCCGGATCGATTGCGCCGCTTAAACGAAATGATTCATCCGGTTCTGGTGGAAGAAATAACGAATCGGATCGAACGGTTTCGCCGTTCGAACGAAACGGGGCCATTAGTGGTGGATGCGGCGTTGATTTACGAATGGGGTCTGAACGGCCTGTTGGATGCGGTAATCGCCGTGACAGCGCCCCAAAAGGAAAGGCAACAACGGCTTCAGGCGGAACGGGGCATCTCCTCCGAAGATTTTTTCCGGATGGAAACAGCCCAGATGCCCGAATCCGATAAAGTGCGGCAGGCGGATGCCGTGTTTCACAATCAGGGCGATTTGGACGCTCTCCGGCGTCAGGTCGATCGATTTATGAATCGCTGAACAGGAAGAAGAGAGGATCATGGATAACAAGACGCAAAGCAAACGGCCACGGGCTCCCATGCGGAATTCCAATGGGCGGCGGGGCACCCCGAACGATATGCGCGGTGGCGATATGCGCAGCAACGATATGCGTAATAACGATACGCGCAACAACGACATGCGCAACAACAAGCCGTATTATAATCCCGGTTTCTCCAACGGCGTTTCCACCCGGGAACGGGTGAAAAAACCTAAGTTGGAGATGGAAACTCTCAAGAAAAACACCATTGCCGAACTGATTAAACTGGCGCATGAGATGAATATTGAGGGGGTCAGCGGGTTGCGCAAACAGGAACTGATTTACAAAATCCTGGAACACTCCGCCAAGGAGGAACCCGAAGACAGCGGCGAGATGGAAGGCTCCGGCGTTCTCGAGGCGCTCCCGGAAGGTTTCGGATTTCTGCGCAGCGCCGATTATTGCTATCTGCCCGGGCCGGACGATATATACGTTTCTCCGTCGCAGATTCGCCGTTTTGGCCTTCGCAAGGGCGATACCGTCACCGGGATTATCCGTCCTCCCAAGGAAGGCGAACGCTATTTTGCGTTGCTGAAAGTCACTTCCATCAATGGAGAACCTCCGGAAGCGGCCAAAGATAAAATCCTCTACGATAACCTGACTCCTCTTTTCCCCAACAAGCGTATCAAGATGGAAACCGGACCGACTCATATTTCAGCCCGGATCATCGACCTGATCGTCCCGATGGGTATGGGGCAGCGCGCTCTGATCGTTGCTCCGCCCAACTCGGGGAAAACGATGCTGCTCCAGGAAATCGCCAACAGCATCGCCACCAACCATCCCGACGTGGCTCTGATCGTTCTTCTGATCGATGAGCGTCCCGAGGAAGTGACTGAAATGAAGCGTACCGTCAAGGGCGAAGTGATTTCATCCACCTTTGACGAGCCGCCCGAACGACATATCCAGGTGGCCGAAATGGTCATCGAAAAAGCCAAGCGCCTGGTCGAGTATCGTCACGATGTGGTGATTCTTCTCGACAGTATTACCCGCCTGGCGCGCGCTTATAACCAGACCGCTCCTCATAGCGGGAAAATCCTTTCCGGCGGGATCGATTCCAGCGCCCTGATTCCACCCAAGCGTTTTTACGGCGCCGCCCGGAACATCGAGGAAGGCGGCAGCCTCTCTATCGTCGCTACCGCGCTGATCGATACCGGCAGCCGTATGGACGACGTGATTTACGAAGAGTTTAAGGGGACCGGCAACCTGGAACTGCATTTGGATCGCAAACTGGCGGAGCGCCGTATCTATCCCTCCATCGACATCAATCGTTCCAAAACCCGTAAAGAGGAACTGCTGCTCGATCCGCAGGAACTGGAACGCGTCTGGCTGCTTCGCAAGGTGCTCAACGAGATGAACGCCAGCGAGGCGGTCGAGCTGCTCATCGAGCGCATGAAGAGAACCAAAAGCAATCAGGATTTTCTGTTAACATTGCATCAATCCGAATTATAAGGAATGCCAAAAAAATGACGGCGCAATGCGGGTTCGCGGCATTGCGCCGTTTTCTTTGCCGGGGTCTTGATTGAATCTTTATTTTCCCCTCCCGATCGACGAAAATAGGCCATCATGAATGCACCCCAACGCCGACCCCAACTCGCCGTTTTTTCTCAATTCGCCCAATACGGCCTGCGCTATAAAACCCGGATTTTCTATATTCTGCTCTGCAGTCTGATGATCTCGGCGCTGACCTTGGTGCTGGTGACGCTGCTCAAGCCGGTAATGACGATTATTTTCAATCCCAACGAGCCGTTTCAACCTACCGGCCGCCTGGTGCAGGTTCTGGGCTGGTTGTACGGCATCATCGATCGGATGTACGTTTTGTTTGGAGACGTTGCCCGGCAGAATCAGCTGATTGCCCTGTCGATCGTCTGTTTTTTGATTCTGGTTATTACGTTCTGTAACGGCGTCTTGAATTACATCCAGACATATCTGGTACATTGGATCGGCAATCGTGTGGTGCTCGATTTGCAGCGCGAACTCTTCGAACGTATGCTCCATTTCAACGCTTCGTATTACGCGGGCAGCAAGGTCGGTTATCTGTTGTCCTACTTTACCGTAGATACGCGCGTCATCGGGATGACGGTTTTTTCTGTCTTCGGCCGATTGATTCTTGACCCTATTTTTTTATTGGGAGCCATTGTGGGATTGATTTGGATGCAGTGGAAACTGACGCTTCTTTACGCGCTGATCTTTCCTTTCATCGTGATTACGATTCGCTATTTCGCCCATAAAACGCGCCACGCAGGCCGCCGGACGCAAGACATAACCGCCCGAATGGGCGCGTTTCTGCAGGAGCATTTCAGCGCCATACGCCTGGTGCAGGGATACAGCATGTATTCCCGGCAGCGGCGCCTGCTCGAACGGGAGACGAGAGGTGTGTTCGACGCCAGCATGGCGATGACCCGCGCCTTCGCCGCCTCGTCGCCGATCAATGAGTTCCTCGGGTTTCTCGCTCTCTGTTGCGTTCTGCTATTGGCGGGAAGTATCATCATTTCTTCGGGAAAAGACGCCATTCAATTCGACGGCGGGGATTTTATGGTTTACGCCGGTTTGTTGGTTTTGATGTATCAGCCCATCA
>CAZFOX010000300.1:0-1956 GCA_964520565.1 uncultured bacterium
AGTTCACCAATCTCCATACCGATTTGAAGTCCAATAATGAATCGGAGCCGGAGATCGAGATTATGGTGGTCATGCGCAAGAGTACGCGCGATCACAGTTATGGGAATACCGCCGCATTGAATCCCCAGAATCGTCCGGATCTGCTTGCGCAGGGAACGTTGGTACCCGATGCGGGCGGTAATTACCAGCTCCTGGTGCAAAACCGGTTGGAGTATATTGGAAACCTGGGCGATGACAACTACTTTTTCCGGGGAATTGAATTGTTTGGCCGTGGACGAAGAGGTAACGATGACGGGGAAAAGTCCAACGCTCGCCGTTCCTTGTTGGCCGGGACGCCGGGCAGGGATAACACGGGATACGTTCCCGCCTATCCACGGCGGCGGTTTGATTTGACTGGCAAGCAGCGCGATCAGTGGGATATCATCGATAATACCGCTTATATCAAGAATGGGCCTTTGGCGACCGTGGGAGAGCTTTCGCGTCTCTTCACGGGGAACCGTTTCGAAACGATCAATACACCTTCCATTCCGCAGCGGTTGGAAGATTTGGCGTCGGCGGTGAGCAACCGGATTTATACGACCCCCGATTTGGGAAAACGAGCGATGGGCAACGATCCCGATTTCCAGAAAGCCCTGGCGCAACGCGAACGGTTGGATCAGTGGGAGAATCAATACCTGCAATTATTCAATATGATTACCACGTCCGTAACGGGAATCCGGCCGGGAACGATTAACGTCAATACGGCCTCGCGGGAAGTGCTCAGCGCGTTGCCTTTCTGTCCTCCCAAGGAGGCCGGAAATCTGGAAACCCTGCCAGTGCGTTATGATTTTAACAACATTTGCGCCGATTTTATTTTGGAAGGCCGACAACCGGGCGGTCACGACATGTATTTTGGGATTCACGACCTGGACGATGACGATTTTCTGACGCGGGCGGGAAAGTTGCGTACGCTGGTCGATACGCTGGCCGATTTCAAATTGCCGAGTGTGGGGCGTGAATATGTCGCTTTCAAAGAAATGGACGACATCGAAAGCAACCGGTTCGCCCGGATGAATCTGAATATTCAGAATATCGAGAAAGACAAGAGTGCGAATCTGCAGAACAACATATTCCTGTCGACCGAAGTCAGCGAGCCGGACGACGGCCCGTATGCGGATGCTGCGACATTGTTGATGCAGATTACGCATCTGCGCCGGCGGGATCGATTCGCGGAAATGGTCGTGCGCCCTTACGACCGGACTCTCGATAAGAAAGTGAATGAGCCGGGCGATTTGCGGGAACGGATCAATGCTTCGAATTACGGCCGCAATACGCCATTAACGACGGAAGACATGGAAGCGATGATGAATCGAATTTCGAATCTGATCACCGTGCGATCACGTGCGTTCTCGATCATAACGCGCGGCCGTATTTTCGATAACGATGGAAATATCACCGCCCAGCGTAAACTGGAGACGGTTTATCAGCGATGAAATAGTACCACGGGCTGACAAATTCGCGGGATATGCGATATAGTTTATAGAAGAGAACAACCGGCGATCGAAGGAAATATCGAATATCGCTTGGAAGGATTGGGATCATGAAGGCGATGCGCAAAATAACGATGGGAATAACGGGATGGAGCCTCCTGGCGATTTTGTCGCTTTCAGGATGGAGTCAACCGACTCCCACTCCCCAACCCACACCGGTGCCTTTCAATCCGGGATGCATGATGGATGAACCCGATCCGGATACCAATCTCATCAGTAACGGGGGATTGACGGAAGGGATTTTGGTAAGCGGATTTCCTCCCGAGATCGGATGGTTGCCCGGTATGAATACCGCCGTTCTTCAGAAGAGTTCGTCCGGGGGGCAGGATAATTATTTTCTGGAGTTTAGCGAACCGGGGGCGTCGATTTCCACGGTCCCCGAAAGCGACACCGCGACCCGGTTCGATCTGACGTTTTGCGCCGTAAT
>CAZFOX010000300.1:1966-5183 GCA_964520565.1 uncultured bacterium
GGGCGGGCAACTCAGTATCCTGATCAACGGCAATTTGATTGCCAACGTTCCCTCGATTGCGGGGGAAGCGTTTATTGGACAATTTAAGAAAACATCGATTATCATCAATCTAGGTTCCGGTGCTTCCCAGAACGAAAAAACCATCGAATTCGTTTACGAAGGAAACGATAGCGCAGGGCCGGCCTATATCGATAACATCTTATTGCTACCTTCCACGATATCGGGGGGAGATGAAGAAACGCCGACACCCACTGTTCCCGAACCGACGCCGACAGCCGAGCCGGAAGGACCGACGCCGACGCCGACGCCGACCGTTCAGCCGGGGATTCCCACACCGACTCCGACGCCTGCGGTTACCACCCACTCCGTGCAGATGAACGCCAATCCCCCGATGTTGCTCATCAGTCCGGACGATTTTATAACCTCCATGGGTGGAGGTGCGCGAAAGCAAGTGGCTTTGGATTTTCAGGTAGTGGGTTCTACGGGAGAAAAGATGGATGTGCTTTCCATCGATCCCGATGCCACAGTCCGTTTCCTGGTCGATACCCGGGGCGAAGCGGAAGGGGTGGGTTATGTGGAAGGATTCGATGTAGAAAGCCAGAATTGGCGTAGTTTAACCAACCAGCGAATCGATTTAAGCCGGTTTAAGAATACCTATCAGGAACGGGCTTATTTTATCCCGTCCAAGCCGTATACCGGAACGGTTCGCGTGATCGTGGAGATAGAATACGATGGCTGGGCCAACGGACGGGAGGAAACGCGCAAGCTGCGGGGCGTCGTGCCGATCGTGTTGCAGGTGGATAAATCCGCCTCTCTGACGCATGTCACGGGTACGTTCAATCCAACGCAAAACATGTCGATTGGCAAGAAGCCAGGAGACCGAGGTTTCCGTCCGGATGCCCGTACGAATCTGTTTTTCCGGGAACGCATGAAATAAATCCGATTTCGGTCGGACAAGATAGAAGCAAAAGGCGCGAGAGATCGCGCCTTTTGCTGTTTAGATAGGCTTTTCCTGGGAGAAATTCTGAGGTTCCGGCTTTGCTCCTGGTTGACGTTGCGGCATAATCATCGTGCGGTAGGGGAGATATCGCAGGACGCGTTCGCGGCTTTATGATTGTTTTACATTTCGAATCCCCTATCGATATCTTTTGACTTTTTCGTTGGAGAATGCCACGCGATGGATAAGGCCCGATGTTTATTGCCGAGACACTATGAAGGGATTGCCCGATTGCAGGAAGAGTTCGACCGGTACCAGCGCGAGGCGTTCCCACCGCGCGGCGCGAATTTCTTCGCCCTCGAACTGAATGGAGAGGCGGGGGAACTGGCCAATCTCGAGAAAAAGGCCTGGAAAGGCAAAAAGATCGATCCCGCCGATTTTGCCGATGAAGCGGCGGATGTTTTGATTGCGCTCCTCAATTACGCCAACAGCCGTCAAATCGATCTGGCCGGAGCGGCCGAGCGAAAGATGCAATGGATCGACCAGCGGCGCATCGCCGAGGATGGCGAATAATGTTACTCAAACGAACGTAATTTTTTCGAGGTAAACATGCCAGACAGCCTTTTTCGTTTTTCCGCCCAGGAACTCGCCCATGGAATTCGCCGCAAGGATTTCTCCGCCCAGGAAGTGGCGCACTCCTTTTTGCAACGGATCGAATCGGTGAATCCTAGACTGAATGCGATCATAATCTGCGATTCCGAATCCGTTCTGCGCGAAGCGCAGCGGGCCGACGAGGATCTGGCAAAAGGCCATATCCGGGGCGAATTGCACGGCGTTCCGGTTACCATCAAGGATTCCATCGAAGTGGCGGGGATGGTTTGCACGGCGGGAACGGAAGGCCTGACGAATCATATCCCCCAGGAAGATGCATCCGTGGTAGCGCGTTTGAAGGCGAAAGGTGCGATCGTATTAGGGAAAACGAATCTTCCCGAGCTTTGCATGGCATTTGAGAGCGACAACCTCCTTTTCGGTTCAACGAAGAATCCTTACGATATTTCGCGTACCGCGGGGGGAAGCAGCGGCGGCGAGGCGGCCATCTTGTCGATGGGCGGTTCGCCGTTGGGACTAGGAAGCGACGCCGGAGGAAGTATCCGCGAGCCCAGCCATTTCTGTGGCATTGCCGGAATCAAGCCGACAACGGGGCGCATTCCCCGAACCGGCCATATTCCCCCGCCCGGCGGGGTTTTCGATTCGCTTTGGCAAATCGGCCCGATGGCGCGCCGTGTGGGCGATCTGACGCTGGCGCTTCGGATCCTTGCCGGCCCCGACGAGCGGGACGCCGCTATTGTTCCCATGCCGTTGGGGAATCCCGATTCCGTGGATGTCCGTTCGTTGCGGATGGCTTTTTATGTGCGAAACAAGATAGTCGACGCCACACCGGAGACGGTGGACACCGTGAAGAAGGTGGTGGCGTTTTTTGCGGAATCCCATATAAACGCGACGGAATCCACGCCACCGCTTCTGGAAGACAGCCCTATCGCCTGGCTTAAGATATTCGGCGCGGATGGGGGGCGGTGTATCGGGGGCGCGGCTCGTTCGCTGGGCAGCGAGACCGTTTCGCCGATCTTTGAGAGGGCGGTTAAAGCGTTCGCCGGTCAGGAAATGCCGACGTCCGCATTTTGGAATTTTATCGCCGATATCGATCGATACCGCAGCCGCATGTTGGATTTCATGAGGGATTACGACGTCATTTTGTGTCCCGCCTGTGCATTTCCAGCGGTTCCCCATGGAACAACCTGGGATGAGAATGTCTATCCGGGATTCAGTTATACCATCGATTATAACTTTACCGGATATCCGGGCGCGGTGGTTCGGGCGGGGACATCGCCTGAGGGATTGCCCATCGGCGTGCAGATTGTTGCCCGACCGTGGCGGGAGGACATCTGTCTGGCCGTGGCAAAATGGGTGGAGGAAGAATTTTCGAGCCGGTTTGAAATGCCGTCTTGATCGTTTTTTATTATACGGTAAGTGGCAAAAATATCGGAAAACCTTGTAGTTCCCTTGGCTTTTCTGCATCAAGCAGAAAGGGAAAACAGACAGAGTCATCCGTTTTCCCTTTCTGGAAGAATCGATTCCTCATTTCGATTATCGAATCGATTAAATCAGTTTCCAGCCTTTCCGATATTCACGCCGGATTAGCGGGTCGGCTTCCGGGACGTTTTCCGCACGCATTCGTTCGGCGTTCCAATGCAATTTTTTCCCCGTTCGATATGCCACGTT
>CAZFOX010000300.1:5193-6491 GCA_964520565.1 uncultured bacterium
CCCAGGTGATTGGCTTCCGTAAGCCACCCGGCGTATTCGAAGTTACAGGTTGTGGGCGAGCCGGTCTTGCAGGCGTGAATCCATTCGGCGTGATGGCCGAGCGATTGGGGGATGAACGGTTCGGGGCGTTGAAAGTCCTGGAATTGATCTTCGGGAAGCAGGGTGTGTTTGCCATAGTCGGATAGCACCATTCCTTTTTCGCCCACGAATAGGACACCATCGCCCCATTGTGGAATCGCTTTTTCTTTCCAGAGAGCGGGCTTGTTGGTTCCCTGATACCATGTGACTTCCAGCGGTCCACGGTTACCCCGGGCTGCATAGGTATATTTCGCCTGCATGGACGCGGGAGCAATTTCGGCATTCACCGGAGGGCCTTCCGCTTCGATGGTTAGCGGATGGTCGAGGTTCAGCGCCCAGAACGGCAAATCGATCCAATGGCTACCGAGGTCCGACATGGTTCCGTTTCCGAAATCCCACCAGCGGTACCACTTTGGCCCAGGAAAGTAGACGTTGTTGAAGGGTCGCATGGGAGCCGGGCCGATCCATAAATCCCAGTCGAGACCTGCGGGGATGGGGTCTTCCTGGCGGGGGCGTTCCTGAACGAAGACGATGTCGCCGGCTTTTTTGAAGGCCTCTTCCGATTCATGCCACCCCCAGGCACGGGATACCCAGACGTGGACTTCCCGCACGGCCCCGATCGCGCCGGATTGAATCAGTTCGACGACGCGGCGGTAGTTATCTCCAGCGTGAATCTGGGTTCCCATTTGGGTAGCCACCTTGGCTTTGGCGGCGGCTTCCCGAATTACGCGGGCTTCCCAGACGCTATGGGTCAAGGGTTTTTCGCAGTATACGTGTTTGCCAAGTTGCAGAGCCGGCAAGGTGGCGAAGGCGTGGGTATGTTCGCAGGTGCTGACGACGACGGCATCGAATTCGTTCGCATGGTCGTAAAGATTCCGAAAATCGGAAACTCGCCGGGCTTTGGGATGCTGCGCCGATGCGGCGTCGAGACTTGCCTGATTGACATCGCTCAACGCGACGATGTTTTCGGAACTAACGGACTGCATGTTGCCGCCCCCACGGCCTCCCGTTCCGATAATGGCGATATTGAGGCGGTCGTTCAGATTTTGAGCGCGGAGAATGGAGGGGGCTCCAATCGCGAACGCTCCCGTGGCGGCCATCGAGACGCCCATGAACTTTCGCCGTGAAAAAGAGAGAGTGGAACAAGGAGTAGATTGGTTTTTTTTCTGCATGGTGCGGAAATCCTTTGCCTCGTATGCGGCTTCGTAGATCGTATGGAT
>CAZFOX010000301.1:0-6485 GCA_964520565.1 uncultured bacterium
GGAACCGGAATGGCGGCAGCGGCATCAATTCAACAGCCGCCTCCATCTTCCTCCCAACGATTTATTACTGGTTTCCGGATTGATCGACCAACTCGACGCTGAATTAAAACGGCGCGATCCGGGTTTCGCATTCGTCGCCACGGCGATATTCATGCAAATCGTCGGCTATCTATCGCGCTGTTACAGTCGCTCGAAAAATCCCGATTCACGGGCGCTTTTACGAATTGCGGAGGCCATTTCCCACCTGGAATCGAGTTATGAAGAGAGCATCAAACTGGACGAACTGGCGAATATCGCCCACATGTCCAAACGGAGTTTCATACGCATGTTCCAGGCGGCGATGGGAACATCGCCCATCGCGTATCTAATCCAACAGCGTATCAATAAAGCCGCTGCATTGCTACGGCGAAGCGACACCAGCATCACCGAAATTGCTCTACGGGTAGGCTTCAGCGATAGCAATTACTTCGCACGGCAATTTCGTAAAACATTAGGTATATCTCCACGCCTTTACCGTAAACAATACCGATCCGATGACAATCGAAACGATTCCATTCCATTCATTTCTGAAAAAACTTCGTAAAAACTCAAATCCAGTAACCCAAAATCCCATTCTTCAGCGTTTCTCCTTCATGAAAGGCTTGACGGAAATAACCCCAAAGCATTGGACAAAAAAAGAACCGCCGGGAGAATAATCAATGACCAACAAATTATCGATCGGTATCCTATTCCTAATGATCTTCTTATCTCCCATCACGACATTCTGTTCCGACGGGAAAATGAGTTTTTGGGACGTGCAGCGTAAAGGAGCCAACGGCGGAAGTGGAGCCGACCGGCAAGAGTGGTTCAAAGCAGCCGGAGATTTGGGGCTGGAATTCATCCGCCTTTCGCCAACTATATGGGAATCCGAAGGACGAGATTTCCTTATCGGTAACGCGGATGAATACACCGGGATTCCTAAAGCCGATATGAAAAAACTCATACAAGCCTTGGATATCGCCGATACCTATCATGTGAAAATCGTTTTAACATTTTTCAGCCTTCCCGGCGTCCGCTACAAACAACTTAACAACGATCAATTCGATTACCGATTGTGGACCGATGAGAAATACCAACAACAAGCCATTCAATTCTGGAAAGATCTTGCCGGGAAAATCAAAAATCATCCCGCCATCGTCGCTTACAATCCTCTGAACGAACCGCATCCCGAACAGAAGGACGGTCATACATCCGGAACCCCGGAATTCGAAAAATGGCTGGAAAAGAATCGAGGCGGCGCCGCCGATCTGAATCGCTTTTACCGCCGTATGGTCAAAGCCATTCGCGAAGTCGATCCCGGCACGCCTATCATATTGGACTGTTGCTTTCACGCCTGCCCGGAAGGGATGAATTATTTACAACCCGTTGAAGACGATAAAATCATCTACTCTTTCCATTTCTACGAACCGTGGGTATTCAGCACCTATCGAGTCAACAAAGAACGGTTTTCCTATCCCGATAAAATGCCTGTGAATGATTCCGATAAAACACAACCCTGGACGCTCGATACCCTGCACGAATGTTTCCAATCCGTGATCGATTGGGCGAAGCGGTATAATATCCCCACCCATCGAATCGCCGTCGGCGAATTCGGCTGCGACCGCCGCGTCTCTGGAGCTATCCGATACCTTGGCGATTTAATCGAAGCCTTTAACGCCCAGAAATGGCATTGGGCCTTTTATGCATTCCGCGAGTCCGAATGGGATGGATTGGATTACGAACTGGGCACAGAAAATCTCGGATGGGATTATTGGAAAGCCCGTGAAGCGGGAAAAACGCACGAAGATTTGATCCAGCGGCGGGATAATCCACTCTTCGACGTGATTAAGAAAGAATTCAAGAAGGAATGAAATCACCCTCTTATCCAAATTCAGAAGTCATTTGCATTTTTCTCATCCATATCGTGCAATAGTCTCAACAACCATTGATCTTCGGGAGGAAACGGCGATGATTACACATTGCGATACGATTCATCCAACGGATTAATCAGCATTGGCGATATTGCCATCTTCGGTCCCGGTAATATGGTTGAATGACTGAAAAAAAGCGATAATTATCAACATTTTACCATTCTGACGAGTGCGAAGTTCTACTGACATAAATTTGTAAATCTTGATAATTCAGATAGTTACACAAACGTTGAACCATATCACATGAAACATCTCAAGTATTTGTTTTTACTATACTTAAATGTCAAATGCTTGAGAACTTCGCACTCTTGAGTACCATTCTATTAAAAGAAATTTTTGCGAGGGATTATAAATAATTACAAAAATTACTTGACAAAGTAAGAATCCATCGCAATAATTAAATCAGAGATTCTAATTGCATTGAATTTTTTTCCATTTCTGTTTCTGTGTCATTCGATCTAGTTTGCAATGAGAATGAGGGAAATAAATTGATTTTTTTCTTTTTTGCGATGTGATGGTGCAGAAAAGCCCTATGAATTCCTTTCCGAGTAGCCAATTAATCGGCTACGGTGCGTTGGCAACCCATTAGACAATCCAAAGAAACCACCAAATTTATTATTCATCTGTGCATCCATAAGAGCGAGGAAAATCGACTCCTGGGGAGATACCATGATGAGTATTCGCATCCCAAAGGCAGGTTCCGGCACACTGAGCTTTCTCGTTTTATTGACGGGAATTCTCTTTATTTCTGCCGGAGCGATCGATCGTAATCCACAAGCGGCGCAAACTCTCAATACGCCACACCCCACTCCAACAGCCACACCCTTGCCCGGTGTTACGATCCTCGGTGGACGTTTCACAGCCGGGGAGGGAGTCATAATCGATAGTGAAATATTGATTCACCCCCTGCGTCTATTATTGCAGACTGGAGAAACCAATCTCCAGACGACCCTCCGTGCTGTGGAAATTTTTGGAGGTGATCGGCTTTGCGATTCGTTCCGGGGAATACCCATAACCCGAATGGAGGTCTTACAGGAATGGACTCGCCAAACCCGGCATTCGTTACGGATCGTATTCTCTCTCGATACGCAAGACGCGGTTTACACAAGTGGATTGGGAAGTATTTTACCAATAGGAACGATCATCGACTCTGATAGCCGGATCGAACTATCGATTCAACCGGCGGGGATTTCGGCCCAAGTACTACCTCCGGAAATCAAATCCGTTAACTCACCCCAAAGCCCGATAGTACCCTCTACGGAATCCATCAATCAGGTCCTTTCAATCGAGAAAACCCCAGTTCCATCCATCATACCGGCAGACATTATCAATCCAATAATTGATATCGAAATCCAAACTTATTACGATCAGCTTGTGTTGGCACAGGGCGCGGGTGGAGAAACGATTATTAATATTCGTAATTTCGATCCCAAAATCGCACCGTTAACTTCATTGCGGCAATCGTTCAGTGGTGCGGCAGGGAAATTTGAAGAAAAGATCGGGGGGGGGACGGGACGAGAGACGTATATTTCCACCGGAGATTTGGATAATGATGGTTCTCCGGATGTCGTCTTGTCGTTTGGCCCCATAACACGAGAAGCCCTTTTCCCCAACATTGTCGTCGTGCGGAATGCGGATACCCGCCAGGTCATCGGAAACTCCTTCATGGCGTTTCCCAGCGGGAGCGGATCGGACGTGAATTATAACGGAGGAGAAATCCGAACGGCAGTGGGGGATTTCATTGGTTCGGGAACTCCGCAGATAGCCTGCGCCCAGGGCCGTGGGGGAAGCGGACTGATCCGCCTCTATCAATACTCCGGTAAACCGGCGCCACTAGCCTGGGAAGTCGTGGGTCAATTCAGCGGTCTTCCCAGTAATCTGGTTGTACAGGGCGAAAAATCCAACGAACGTATCGGCCTAACCCTGGCGGCCGGCGATCTGGACAACGACGGACTCGACGAACTGGTCGTAGGTCAAGCGAACGGCCCCAAATCGCAGACCATATTTCACGTTCTCGATATCAACTCCAAAGGAGGGATTCAAGGGCGATATCCTTACGCAGGATTCAGAACTCAATACCGAGGCAATGGAGGTATTGAACTATTTACCGGCGATCTCAACGGAGACGGATGGCGGGAAATCATCGTAGGAAGTTTAGGGAACTTGAAGAATTTCGGCGACGCTCGAGACACAGTTCCTCTTAGTCTGGTGGGCATCATTCATCCAGTGGTAAAGAATAACCAGATCACCGGCTTTGTCCGCCCCGGAGGAAGATCAGTATTCAATGCTTTTTCGGAAGCCGTCAATCCTTCCGGTGCGATCAGTGTGGTGGCGGGCGAATTTGACGGCAATCCCGTCAATGGCAAGGAAATCGTGGTGGGAACCGGTGCTTTCACGGAAACATCCGGTTTGGAGTACCGTTTTCAAAAAGCCGCTCCTCAGGCGAGATACCGCTTTTTCAAGGTGGAATATGAGGGAGAAAAAATCACCAATATTAATTCCTGGATGGGACCTGGCGACGGATTCATCGGCTTTTTGGATAAAGCCAATCCCACCAGCGGTGCGATCCATCTTGGCGTGATTGAACGAGGTCCTATTAAGCCCGTTGCACCCAATCCACCAACTACGTTAACCCTAGGCGATTTCACTCTTACCGTTGAAAAATACGATTCGTACCAATGGACATCGGCGTTCTCGACCGTTACAAATGCATCGGGAACCGCATGGACGGAATTCGATTGCAGCGATTTCCTGATTATTGGAGAAATTTTAGGAATTGCGGAACTGCTTCCGGTTACTCTCCAGGTAGTCGAAATCGTAAGCAATCCTCAAACCCAAATTGCCCTCCAGGAAGCGTTGGAATTCGACGCGTCGTTAAAAACCGGAGAGAATCTGATTTTACTACTTCCCAAAGAAGAATTCACACGAACCAAGCCTCTTATCGCCAGAGAACTTGCCGATAAATGGAAATTCGATGAATCGCTTCTCGGTCTGCTGGCATCGAAAGAAGGTAAGATTAAAGTCTATTTTTCCGGATGCACGATCAACGTCGATTCCACCGACAGCAAAAAAGGAACAATCGTAACAGGAAAAGCCTGTTATCCCACAAAAGATCCCTACCCAAAACGGATCGAAGTTAAAAAAGCGGGTTTCATTACCTGGCTGGACAGTCTCTGCATTACGCCTGCATCGGCAACCGCGGAAGCCGAGTTGGAATTTCCCAATCATTTAAGCCAGGGTGCAGATTGTCAGGCCGCGAATGTGGATTTAGGGGAAATCACTATCACACAGGATTGCCAATATTATAAAGTCATATCCGATCGAGGATTCGGCCCCTGGGCGGTATGCAACACCGGTATGGAGATTGTAGGAATCGGTATTGTGGCCGATTTTTCTAAAACGCAATCCTGGCCCAGCCTTCCATCCCTGGCGGCGTCCTGGATGGGAGCCGTGTTGATGAATGGAGAAACGGTTCCCGGCGACCCCAACACGACGATATCTAATTATGGATACGTCAAAGCGCCGTACGCTTTTTCCAACGCGCTGGTAACCACATCGGGACTAACCGCCGAGTTTTCGCTGATCGATGAATTCTCCTTCTTATCCCTGCAACCCGTCGACTACACCATTCTGTTAAAGAGCGGCGGGATTAGTATGAAGGATTGCCAGATTACCGGCGGTTCGTTCAGTAACGGGCAGATCCTATTGCCCCGGGCGGCAGTACTCGACCCTAGTAACAATCCCATCAAAGCGGAGTACGCCACGCTGAAGGTGCAGGACGATATGGACCTGTACTCGGATTCGTTGACAATCAATCAGGAATTCGTGTGGGGCGAGCTGAGCCGCACCTTTCCCAACCGGATATGTTACCATGCCGCTAAACCGCAAGATGGACATTTCTATCTTTCGGCGTCACTGCTGCCAGCCTTCTGGCCTCTGGATGGAAGCGGATTTAAAGCCCCCAACTTCAGTGGCACGATAGCCGACCAATTGGAGGCTCAGGGTATTCAAGGTTTAACCGCGTTCATGCTACTTAAACTGGAAGCTTTTACGCCCGACACGCCCGGAAAGAAAAGCATCCTATTCGAATATACCGATCGGTCTTGGATGATCGTCGGAGGCAAAGGCGTACACGCATGGTTCCGCATTGAAAATTTCAAGAATCCCGTCGATCTGGGACCCACTCATGAATCTTACTATGAAGGCAAAAATTACGAGGGAAAGAACGTCCCGTTCCAAACCTTCCTGGAAATCAATCAAAAACAGGAACGGATGGCCGAGTTCAAATTCGTGGACAGCGCGTTGTACGATAACGATCTAAACGGTCACGTTTTCCTGGACAGTCCCACCAAAGCAGACGTTCCATTTGAAGATATGAAATTCACCTCCACCGCCGAAATTGCGGGTGCGCGCATCGTTTTATCGACACCCGTCCCGTTGGATTACTGGGGTGTTAATCTGGTTCAAAATCCCTACCAATCCACGGCGGGAGTTATGTGTGTGAAAACCGGTCAGATTTTCCTTACGGGATCGGGA
>CAZFOX010000302.1:0-6477 GCA_964520565.1 uncultured bacterium
CGCCCGCGCTCCTTCTGTTCCCTCGCCCAGAGGGAAAGGGTTAGGATGAGGGAAATGGGAATCGCACGAACCCGTCATACCATCCCGGTCGCTCTACTAGTAATCTGTCCGTTCTATATTGTCGGGTAAAAAAGCATACTATGGATCATCGGGCGAATCGGAGCATCCTTAGATTGCTTCGCCTTGTTCGCAATGACATAGAGATACGTTCGTGTCATTGCGAACGAAGTGAAACAATCAAAAAGCCGGATCGTTGGTTTTCATACAACACTTTTTACGAATCGCTTTAGCCAACTCGATCGAACCGTGCGAGGGGACATGATGCGCGAACTGAAGATTGCCGTAGTCGGCGGGGGGATGTTTTTCGAGGAAATCATCGGCCAGACGCTCAAGGATTTCGAACGGGGCGGTTTCGCGGGAGCGCTGAGCTCCATCGGCATGAGCCGGTTCGCCCCGCAGGTTGCCGATATCCGTTGCACGTTCGCCGCCATCGGCACGCACAGCGCCAAAACGGGAAGCGCCGGGCGCATCGCGCAGTGGTTCAAGGACGATTTTCCCCAATCCACCGTTCAAGTCCATTACGGAGAGACGGCCTGGGAAGAGATACTCGATACCCATCATCCCGATATCCTGTTCGTCGCCACCCCCGATCCCCTGCACGTCCAGCCGATCCTGGCGGCATTGAACCGGGGCGTGCATGTCATTACTGAAAAGCCGGTCTGCCTGAAAACCGCCGAGATCGACCGTATCATCTCGATGGCCCGTGAGAAGAAATGCATCGTGGCCGCCGATATGCACAAGCGTTACGATCCCTTCGTGCGCGATATGATGAGCCAGGCGCGGGAGAAATATGGTTGCATCAACCGGGTGCGCGCCTGTCTCGAAGAACCCATCGATGTGTCCACGGAAATTTTCCAATGGGCGGAACGATCCAATCCCTTCACCTACGTCGGCTGCCACTGGCTGGATGTGGTCGCCTTCTATCTCGATGCCTTCCCTGCCAGCCTCCATGCGGTGGGACAGAAACAACTCCTAAAAAACTGGGAGCGCTACCATCGGATTGTGGCGGAAAAAGAAAATTGTCCGCTGGAGAAATTCTCCAAGCCGCGGAATATCGACACTTGGGACGCGCTCTCAGTCGGCGTCGTATACCGGGACGGGATGTTTGGCGAATTCCACAACAACTGGATCAATCCCCGCGATTTCGAAGGCGCGGTCAATCAGGAGATCGAGGTCTACGGCGTGCTGGGACGGGGAATGGTCGATCAGCAGGATCGCGGCTATCGCGAAACCCTCACCGGCGGAGGAACCCGTACCCGCAACCCCGCTTTCAGCGGGCGCATCAAAAACCGGGACGGCCACACGGAAATATTCGGTTATGGCAAGGCGTCGATTGTGGCGGGCGTCCTGGCGATTGCGAGAACGAAATTCTTCGGCGAAGAACCATCCTCCCTGGCGGGAACCTATCCCGATGTGGATTCGCAACGCAGCGTCACCATGATTATCGAAGCGGCAGCGGAAGTGGCCCAGCGCAATTACGATGCCCTGGCTGTCGGAAAAGGCTGTCCCGTCACGGCGCGGTTCGAAGACGACCAGATTGTGATCGTGGATCCTACCCGTTTGCCGGTCGAAGAAACGATTTACCGGCGAGAAGATTGAAATCGCGCCAGCGGTTCGCCGAGTAGTAACGGGCATCCCGGTCTGGCGAGCGGCTCGACAGTATCCTTGGGAAAGAGCAACATCACGGTAGAACCGAGTTTGAAACCACCCATCAGATCGCCGGTTGCGTATTCGCCGCCCACGTCGGCCAGACACTCGATGCCGCCAACCAGGAACGATCCGATGAGGATTATGATGAAGGGAATTCCAGCGGGATTCTCGCAATAAATAACCAGCCGTTCGTTGCGAACCTCGCCCGACTTCATGAAGATTATCGGCCAACAAAAAGCGGGGTGGTAATCCATTTGAGTCACCTGCATACGAGTGGGAAACAGCAGATAGTGTAGATTGAGTGGGGAAAGGTAAAGATTAAAACAAAGACCGTCTTCAAACGCTTCGCTCATTCGATCACCGTGCACCAGATCGGCGAACGAATAGTTTTCCCGGCGTCCCATCGCCTCTTTACCGCGTATCGCCTCGCCGGATCGAAGAGTTTGGATTTCCGCCAGTTTTCCTTCCGCGGGAGAAACCACGACCTCGTTCTCTACGCGGATATGGGGGCGCTTTCCTTCTCGAAGAAAGAATCGATTGAGCCCAATTTGATCGAAAATCCGTTCGATGACCGTTCGTCGGCGGGGAAAGGGTTTTTGCTGAAATGCGTTGAAGGGATGCATGCGCGCTTCTCGACCGGAAATTGGAATTCCTGTATAAACGATAGTTATCGCGCCTGTGTTTTTTTTAAAGGTCTGGCGATGGGAAGATTGCATTTTTCCCCGGCCGTGAATTCAACGATTAAAGGATTATTCGGAATCATGCGGAAACATATGGGTTTTATGGTATTTTTCCTGGCATTGGCCTGGTTCTCGGCTCCCGCCTTTCTTTTCAGCGCCGAACCGCCCACGCTGGTTAAAATCGAAAAAAATGGAATCATCATCGAATATCTGCCTAAAATGGAACCTCTCGCCAAGAAGGTACACGCCTGGCTGGGCGATCATCTGGCCAAGAATCCATTCGATATGAACAAAGACCTAAAAAAAATGCAGGAAAGTCAGGCAAAAATTGTCGATTACCTCAGTAAACAAATGGATCGGAAAACACCGTCCGAAACTCTAAAAAAAACGATTCCGGAAGTTTTCACCAAATTTCAAAACGCCGGAAACGTGATTCCCAATATCCGGCATCTGCATCTCTGGAACAAAAAAGACTTGAAGGAATATCTCGATAACGGGGGAAAAATTCCTGGATATGCCTATCGTCCCGGTCCGGAGGGGGAGAATGAGCTGTTGATGGAAAAGGCCGTGCAGTCGAACGGTAACGAACCGGCGAAGGCGTTGACCGTGCAAGCACCCCTATTCCCTTTGATCCTCAAATCGCCCGATCCGGAAAAATACTTCGACGAAGCGACGGATACATTGACGCAGATGCACCAGCAGTTTCAAAAAATGTCTTCGGGCATGGCGGGTGTGATTCTAATGATGTCGATTCAATCGGCCGTTCAGGAGGAACTGCGCCCTCCCATGCGTTTCTTTAATTGGTTTTCGAGCGGCATTGCGGGTTTCCTGACCGGACAGGTTTTGAACGATTTTATTTCGGAAGAAACGGCCAAGAATTACAGCGAGTCTCAGAGTATCAGGCCGTTTGTAAAAATCGCCCCACAGGTTCATCTGGTGAAGTGGATCGGCAGCGAACCCAAAGACAAACCGAAAACCGTTCAATCGGAGATTCTTAAGAAAGCACGGTATTCTTTTTCCATTTACGAAGTCATGCGGATTGTAGGTATCCACGGGCCGGATTCCATTCCCAAAATTTTTGCCGAAATCCACAAAGCCGCACCGCCGGACAAGAAGAAATCCACGAAGGAAATCGATGAAAGTCAGTTTTCCGGGGAGGAACTCGCCGTGGAACTGGAAATTCTTATGAAGGCCATCGAGACCGCCATCGGCGAAGATTTTCGCCCTCGACTGATTCAGTATTCCCGGATTCCTCTTCCGGAAGAATCGGCCAGCGGTCTACCCTCTGCCGCTACACAGGAAGTAAAGAAACCATGAACGCCCATGCTTATGTCCACGGATATTCCGATCCCGAGGTTCAACGCCTGAAAGATCAATCCCAGACGCTGAGTTCCCTTCTCCACCACGATACCCACTATCCTCCGGACAGCCTGGTGCTCGAAGCCGGATGCGGTGTCGGAGCGCAAACCGCTTTTCTGTTGGAGGGAAGCCCGGACGCCCGGTTCGTCTCGTTGGATATCTCGATGCCCTCCATCGAGCAGGCGCGGCGTGGAACGGGTGGCATGAATACACCTGTCTCTTTTCTGCAGGCCAATCTGTTCGATCTTCCTTTTCAGCCGGAAACGTTCGATCACATTTTCGTCTGTTTCATCCTCGAACATCTGACCGATCCGGAGGGAGCATTGCAAAAGTTGAAGGCGGTCCTGAAACCAGGCGGAACGTTCACTCTGATCGAAGGAGATCACGGTTCCTGTTTCTTTACTCCCGACAGCGAAGAGGCACGGCATGTCTGGAACTGCCTGGTCGAAGCGCAGGCGCGGCTAGGGGGCGATTCGTTGATTGGTCGCCGGTTGTATCCCCTGCTCTACAACGCTGGATTCGAACCGATTGAAGTGACGCCACGTTTCGTGTACGCCGATTCCAGCCGTCCGCGGTGGGTAGATGGCTTCACTCTCAAAACCATCTGTGCCATGGTCGAGGGTGTCCGCGAACGGGCGCTGGAAATGGGACTCACTGACGAACGGCGTTGGGAAACCGGCATGCGGGCGCTGCGCCGCACGGCGGATTCGCCGGACGGCGTGTTTTGTTATACCTTTTTCAAAGGCGTGGCCATCAAGAGCGGGTATTGAAACAACATGCGGGCGGGGACGCCCGCGCTCCCTGTCTCTCCCTCGCCCTCCGGGAGAGAGACGGGGTGAGGAGCGGAATTGTAACGAGTGCAGGCGGGGACGCCCGCGCTCCCTGTCACTCCCTCGCCCGCCGGGAGAGGGCCGGGGTGAGGGGCGGAATTGCAACCGCGTGCGGGCGGGGACGCCCGCGCTCCCAGATGGGACACGCTACGCTTTGTCCCATCCACGGCGCTTTAACTTGCATCGAGGATTGAAATCATGAAAGCATGGACGCTTCCCCTTGCCCTTCTTTTGTCGGTTGGATTTCTCTCCTGTTCGGGGAATCCGGAAAAGAATGCTCGAAGACTGGCGCAAAAAGCCCTGGCGGCTCAGCTGAGCGGCGAGTACGAAACCGCCGCCAGATATTTGGAAACCGCCGTTCAGGCCGACCCTCAATGCGCCGAAGCGTACGTCGGTCTCGGCCAGATTTACCATTATCAGGAAAAAAACAAGGAAGCGCGGGAATGCTACCAGAAGGCGATTGAAGCCTATGAACAACGACTCGTCGCCGATCCCGGCGATGCCGCCGCACTGATTGGTCAGGGCGGCGTGCAGGCCGTATTGTTGAAATTCGCCGTAGCGCGCGGCCTCCTGCAGAAAGCCCTGCAGATCGATTCCCAGAACAAAACCGCCCTGTACCTGATGGAAAACCTGAAGGAATTCGCCGCCGCCTGGAATCAACTCCCCCCGCCTCATCCCTCCGAACAAAAACTCCAAAGGGAAATCCTCGCTCCGCTGGAATAAGGGCGAGTGGATTACGAGCGAGGGATCGTTAGTTATGAGAGAAACAGAAGGGCAACAATTCCGCGAATTGGAAGGGACTCATTTAAAATTACCCCTCCTCTTCGCCGACATTTGTTGACCGTCCCGGTTCATGCTATTATTGGATTTCTATCGGCTCGTTCTTTCGAAAGTAACGGATTGAATTCCGGTCGATGCAAACATATTCCTGCTGGAGGAGTTGAGTGATGAGAACTCTCGGATTCGGATTGTTTCTGGTATTGTTAATCGGTCTTCTTTCCCAGCCCGCGCAGGCGCAGCCAAAAATCGAGATCGAAGAGACCCGATACGATTTTGGCGTTTCCTTTCCCAATCAGTTTTTACAACACGATTTTGTGTTTTGGAATAAGGGAGATCAACCGCTAGAGATCACCAAGGTTTCCACGACCTGCGGATGTGCGGCGGCGATCCTGTCCGCCACGACGGTGCTTCCCAGCGCCAGCAGTATCGTTTCCGTTACCGTGGTGACCGGCGCGCCTCGCAAAAAGAAAGAATCCGCCACCCTCCAGACCAACGATCCCGATCGCCCCCGGGTGACGGTGGATGTGGAAACCGACGTGCGCAATCTCTGGCTTCTGACGCCCAAGAGTTCGTTTCTTTTTACGGAAATGCCATTTAATTCCAAACAGACTTTCACATTGAATCTCAAGAACGTGGATAACGAACCGTTCCAGATCAAAGCGACCTCCGTCAAGGAACCGGAACTGTCGGTGACAGCAGGCGAGCCCACGGCGGATGGCGTTCCCATTATATTAACCGTCCACGCCGGGAAGGAAAAAAAGATTATCAACGACCAAGTCATGATCCTGACCGATCATAAAAAGCAACCGCAATTACAGATTCCCGTTTTTGGCCGGATTGTGGGGTATATCCGGTTTAACCGGCAACGTGTCTTCTTCGGAACCATGACGCCGGGAGAGGTGAAGAATCTGGAAATCAGCGCCCAGTTATTGGGCGCATCCTCTTCAGACGAATTGAAGATTCTCAGTATTGAATCCGAGTCCAACCTGATATCCGGCAAAGTTCTGGGCGTGCGAGGCGACGGCCAACTGTATATATCGTTGACCTTCAAAGCGCCCGATAAGCCGGGATACCAAACCGGCAGCATTATCTTCAAAACCAATCAAGATAAAGAACCC
>CAZFOX010000303.1:0-5665 GCA_964520565.1 uncultured bacterium
TCCGGCCCCTGCAGCGACTCCCACACCGACGGTTACGCCGACACCCACACCAATTCCCTATGTCTTGGGTGACGCTAATCTGAACGGAAAACTGGATATCGGCGACGCCCTGGCGATCGCGCAGTACATGGCTAAAGCCCGCGAAACGATTCCCGGCCTCGACCGCGCCGACATCAATCAAAACGGCCGGATAGACATCGGCGATGCCTTGTTCGTCCAACAGGTATTGTCGGGATTGCGGGAACGCCCCGGTATCATCCGGCAATAGAGCGGTCCTCAAAATGATATGCGGTAACTGACACGCTCTATCTTCGAAAAAGCCGATCTTTTCTGGCTTTTTCAAAACGCGAAACCGAATGGAATGATGAGAATCTCTCTATAACGATCGGAAAAATGGATAGGCAAACGAGAAGCGGGGCCGAGTGGCCCCGCTTCCTGATTTCGAAAAAACGAAATCGAAAGGTTCTTACTTGATCTCGATGGTCGCGCCCACTTCTTCCAACTTAGCCTTGTAATTGTTGGCTTCATCCTTGCTCGCGGCTTCCTTCACCGGTTTCGGGCAATTATCGACCAGGTCTTTGGCTTCCTTCAGTCCCAGGCCGGTCAACTCGCGCACGACCTTAATGACCTTAATCTTCTGCGATCCGGCGCTGGCCAGGATCACGTCGAATTCGGTCTTCTCTTCCACGGCAGCGGCGCCCGCATCGCCCGGGGCGGCCATCATCATACCGGCCATCGGCATGGCGGCGGTCACGCCGAACTTCTCTTCAAACGCGTCAGCCAGTTCCTTGGCTTCCAAAAGGGTCAGCGCGCCGATCTCTTCCAGTATCTTTTCAATCTTTTCACTAGCCATAAGAGGATACTCCTTTTTTTATTCGTAAGGGGTTTTTATTTTCTATCGAAATATTTCGGTACTTCTTACGCGGCTTGTTCCAGTTTTTCGCAATGCGCCTTGATTAGGCCGTGCAACTTGTTGTGCAAGCCCTTCACACCACCCAGAATCTTGCTGGCTGGCGCTTTGACACCGCCCAGAATCTTGGCGTACAACTGATCGATCGGCGGTATCTTCGAAAGCTGATCAACTTGCGCCGCAGTTAAAAACGAATCGTTAACCGCCCCGCCGCGAATCTGGATTTTTTCGTGCGTCTTGGCAAATTCCACCAACGCCTTGGCTGGCGAAACCGGATCGGGACCCGTAAAAATCACGCAATTCGGTCCCTTCAGCAAATCGTTCATCTCCGTATACGGCTTGTTGGCGATAACCCGCTTCAACATACGGTTGCGAACGACGCGCAACGTCCCACCCGCCTTTCTCACCTTGTTCCGCAGTTCGGTGATCTCTCCCACCGTCAATCCGCGATAGTCGAAAAGCAGTAAACCGGCCGATTGATCCAGAAAACGGGTATAAACCTGTACCAGTGTCTCTTTATCAGATCGCTTTATCGGCATGCTGCATTCACCTCCTTCCATCGATTTTTTATATTGAAATTGGGTCTTTTTGCTCTCGATCCTTCATTTCGCCTTCCGTCATCCGCCCATTGGCCGGGCTGGATCATCCTGGCGAAGCCAGCCGGAACGAAAATCGTTCTCGGGCGAATCCACATTCTTGTAACTGATACGCCAGGCACCATTCGCCTGTTCCGCCCGGTAGAGGGTCATATGCGGAACGTCCATCCGGATCGTTTCCTCTGGCTCCAGACCGGCCAACAGCGCGAGCACGATGCGGTTGATGGCAAAATGAGCGACGATCAAAATCGGATCGGGATTCTTCCATTCCTCGATGCGCCGGATCACCCCCAACGCGCGGGGAACCGCATCCTTGTTGGCCTCACCTTCCGGCGGGCAATAATTCCACTTATCGGCCTGCCGATCTTCCCACATACCCGGAAATAGTTTGCCCAGCTGGTCGATCGTGTTTCCCTCAAACAGACCGAATGAAACCTCACGGAGTTCCGGCATTGATTCGACAGCGATTCCCAGCTCGGCCTGGATAATGGACGCCGTCTGCCTCGCCCGCCCCAGGGGACTGATCCAAGCGGTTCGAATCCCCAAAGAAGCCAGCGCCCGTGCCATTTGCCGGGCCTGTTCTTCTCCAGTCTCCGACAGGGGAGAATCGTTCCACCCCTGAAGGCGCCGCTCCCGGTTGAACCGGGTCTCTCCGTGACGAACGAAATACACCGTTTTCATCGAATCTTCCGTTCTCTCATCCACGAAAGCAAAAAGGCCCAATCCCTCGCGAGATTGAGCCTTGAATCGACGCAATAAAGACATCCGGCCGCCTGGCAGCCATCGCTTGCGCGTTGAATCGGTAGACCTCAATCTCGGCAGGACGTTTTACCCGAATGGAACCTGCTGTCTTCGATTGAATGGTACGGGTTTATCTTTACGTTTCCCTCCCGCTTAAGCGGCGCGCGAGTAATCGCGCAGGGTCGTGATATCCACTTTCACACTGGGTCCCATCGTGGAAGTCAGATACATATTCTTTAAATAGGTTCCCTTCGCCGTCGACGGCTTGGCGCGCATCAACGCCTGAATCACAACCTGCAGATTCCCTAATAATTGCACTTCGGTAAACGAGGCCTTGCCGACCGGAACGTGAATGCCGCCGGCTTTGTCGGCGCGGTATTCGATCTTTCCCGCCTTGAATTCATCCACCGCTTTGGCAATGTCCTTGGTCACCGTGCCGGTCTTGGGATTGGGCATCAGGCCGCGGGGCCCCAGAACCTTACCCAACTTTCCCACATGCTTCATCATGTCCGGAGCGGCGATGGCGATATCGAAATCGGTGAATCCTTCCAGGATCCGTTGCGCCAGATCTTCGCTTCCGACTATATCCGCACCCGCCTCTTTGGCGGCGGCAGCCAGATCGCCTTCCGCGAAGACCGCCACACGGACGGTCTTCCCTGTTCCATTGGGAAGCGAAACGGTTCCTCGCACCTGCTGATCGGCCTTCTTGGGATCGATCCCCAGATTGGCCACCAGCTCGACGGTTTCGTCAAACTTGGCCGTGGCCGATTGCTTGACACGCCGGATGGCTTCGTCCAGATTGTAGGCTTGAGCGGTATCCCAGCCTTCCACGGTTTTTTGATATCGTTTTCCTTGCTTGGGCATCAGTCGACTACCTCGATTCCCATTGATCGGGCGGTTCCCGCCATCATGCTGACGGCATGCTCCATATCGAACGCATTAATGTCTTCCATCTTGATTTTCGCGATTTCTTCCAGCTGCGCCCGGGTGACCTTTCCCACTTTATCGCGGTTGGGCACCGCCGAACCTTTGGCCAGCTTCGCCGCTTTCTTGATCAGAACCGCCGCCGGAGGCGACTTGGTAATGAACGTGAAAGAACGATCCTGATACACCGTAATGATAACCGGCACGATCGTTCCCATCTGATCCTTGGTTCGCTCGTTGTACTGTTTGCAAAAATCCATGATGTTGATCCCGTGCTGGCCGAGCGCCGGACCAACCGGAGGGGCCGGATTGGCTTGTCCGGCCGGACATTGCAATTTGACTTGCGCCGTTACTTTCTTGGGAGGCATGATTCATTACTCCTAACCGCTTGTTTCGCGGAGATTCACCGTCGGTTTTTATACCTTTTCCACTTGAAGGAAATCCAGTTCGACCGGCGTGGAACGGCCCAGAATATCCACCATCACCTTCAAACGTCCGCGTTCCTCGTTGATTTCCGCCACATACCCGGTGAAATTGAAGAACGGCCCTTCGATCACCTTGATCTGTTCCCCCGTTTCAAACACGATCTTCGGTCGCGGCTTGTCTTCCGTCTCGCTCATATGCGCCTTGATATTCTTGACTTCTTCTTCGCTGAGCGGAATTGGAACCCGGCCGGTTCCCACAAAACCGGTTACCCCCGGTGTATTCTTGATCAGGGCCAGCGTTTCATCGTCGCATTCCATTTCCACGATAACGTAACCCGGAAATATCTTCTGCGTGGAAATCGACCGCTTCCCATCGCGGATCTCCACCACTTCCTCCGTGGGGATCAGGACTTGCGTAATACGTTCGCCCAAACCCTCCACTCGGACGGTGGACTCGATATTTTCCTTCACCTTATTCTCGAATCCGGAATAAGTATGGACGACGTACCAATGCATTGCCATAATCGATTAAACCGTTTTTCCCTGTATGTTTATTTATAGAGCAGGAAGAACCAGCTCTGGAAAAAATTCATCAAGACGTCCCACACACCGCTGTATATAGCAAATATCGCTACAGTTATGATAACCACAACGGTGGAATTATACACCTCGTCCTTGGAAGGCCAGGTCACCGTATCCAATTCCGTGAGCACCCCATAAACAAATCCGCCGAAACGCGATTGGACAAATCGCGTTCCCTTGATCGCTTCAATAATCCGCTTAAGAAGGCTTTCACCCATGAAACTAATCCTTCGGTGTATAATTATATAATGAAACTAATCCTTCGGAGATTAATATATAAATAGTTGATATTATTTAATTTACGTGCCGAAATTCCAGATGTCGATACAAAAAAATATCCCCCTGTTCGGGGTTTGGAGTGGTTCTTAAAATCCGGTTCATTTCATTCGCGCTTTGTCCGCGCTTTGTCTTCGAAAAAACCATACTTTCCCGCTTTTTTCGAAACGCGAAAAAACGTAATAATAAAAACCACTCTAACGGAATGGATATTACTTTTTTTCCCTCTGCGTGTCAATCCTATCGCAGGACATCCAGGCATAATATCCTTAATGGATTGAAATTCAATCCATAACGATCTCCTCGGTGTGCATCGCCACCGCCAGAATCCGCGCTATGCGATAATCCCTTCGTAAAAGTTAAAACGTTACCGCCGCTATCCCCTCTTTCTTTTTCAACTCAACGATCTTTTCAACCTCCCCGGCTTTTACGCGGTATTTTCCAAAGAAAGCCGGAATCTTGTAGTTCCCATCCGAATCGGTTCGCCCGTTCGACTTTGTCCACCACAACTTAAAAACGAGATCGCGGTAAGCCTGCGCCGCCGGTGTGGGCGTCCAATCGCGTTTGTAAAGCGAAGAAGCGGGAATCCAATTGGCCCCCTCCCAGAATCCCCACATTAGTATTCCATCCACCGCCGGATGGGCAAAACAAATTCGATAGAATTTTACGATTTCTTCTGCTTTCTGTCGCTCCTGTTCCTCGGTGAGCTTCATCATGCGATTTTCCGCATAAGGAGATTTCTGACCAGGCATGTTGAATTCAGTTACCCGGATGGGCAGATTTAATTGAGCCAGCGTATCGAGAGCGTTCTTGACCGCCTCGGCATCGAACGTAGACCCATGCGAATGCCCCTGAACGCCGATGCCTTGGATTGGCACGCCTGTGTCGAGCAAGTGCCGGATATGCTCCACGTAATCATCCAGGCGCTTGCCCGTCAAAATTTCGTAGTCGTTCACGTACAAAGGCGTATCGGGATCTTCGGTGCGAAACCAGTCCACCATCTGTTTCGTGATCTCGGGACCCAGCCGGTCGGCATAGTAATTCCCATGAATCATTTCGTTATTCAGGTCGTATTCGGCGAACCGGCCTTTATACCGCTTGCCTATATCGAGCGCGCGCAGGCGGATCGCTTCCCGTAACGCTTCATCACTCTTCTCTTTTAACCACGGCTGCACGTACATGGGCGTTCCCCAGAACAGATTGTGTCCCCG
>CAZFOX010000303.1:5675-6458 GCA_964520565.1 uncultured bacterium
ATCGACCTGCCCCTCCCGCCGTTCCATGGAATACCATTTGACGGCGTTTTCCGTCACCGCGCAATTGAAATTCTCCAGAAAAACCTCTTTATACTTCCGGGCGTCATCCGAATTATTTCCCGGTCGAAATACACCGTTAGATAGCGCCGCCCCGAACCAGAACTCGTGCCGGATCTGCTCCACCTGGACATCCGTCCCCGGCGCGGCCCGAACGATCAACGTTCCCATACGGTTCTTCTCGATGGACTTGGAAATATCCCACTCCTCCGCTCCAATCGGCACGCTTCCTGAAAAGAGGATAAAAGAAAGCAGAATAATAGGCAGAAAAACCATGGGAAAATGGATAAAGGATCGCATTCGATTCATAGCCACCTCTCTGAATTATCGTATGATCCCCCAAAACAGAATTACAAAAAATCACTACCCGTCAATCTGAATATGCGCACACCCCTCCCCCTTCGTCAATCGCCCCCCCCACTCCAATACAAATATGTGATATTACATAAACCGTAGGATGGGTCAATCTTTACCGACCCATCGAAACCACCCCCCACGAGCCCCCCCTGCCCGATTTCAACCACTCTGATCAAATTCCAACATCCAATCCTGGTGATAATCAGACATCGTTCCAGACCATTTTTCCATAAACTCATATAAATCAACCAGAAAACATATATACCTTTGTCCTTTCGTGATTGGCATCCTCTTTGCCTACTAAACGGAGAATGTGGAAATACATAAACATCCCATCGGCTGTTCCGGTCGAAATCCTGATAAGGGGTT
>CAZFOX010000304.1:0-6455 GCA_964520565.1 uncultured bacterium
AGACCCTATACCGTAACCTTGCAGGTTTATCCCAATGGTATCGGCGCAAATCCGGCGTCCCTGCCCGGCAACGCCAACCGTCCGGCCTGTGTGGAAGAAGAGGAAAACGAACCGGAGGCCGATTCCGGTATCGTGCTGCCGGTCTACCGGTACGACGCGCGCGATTTCTTCCCCATCGACGACGATCTGTATGGAAACCAGGGACGGAACCATAATTTCCATTTCACGTACGAGCTGCACGCGCAATTCCAGTATCCCGGTTCCCAAGCCTACTTGAAGGTCTCTTCCGACGACGATTTGTGGGTGTTCATTAACGATAAACTGGCCATCGATCTGGGGGGAGCGCATCCCGAACTGGCGGCCACCATCGATCTTCACAAGTTGGAGTTAAAGCGGGGACAAACGTATAGCATCGATATTTTTTATGCGGAACGGCATACCGATCACGCCTGCTTCTCCATCGAAACGAATCTGAAACTGGAGCAGGGTTACCTGCCGCCCACGCCGACACCGACGATGATTAATCCGACTCGTCCGCTTCCAACGCCGACGGTCACTCCGCGTCCCACCAAGACGCCCACACCGACCAAGACGCCGAAGCCGACCAAAACACCGACACCCAGGCCGACTCCAACACCGACGCCTCCACTCAGTACGGAATTCACCCTCGGCGGCGGGACGGTAGCGGCGCTGCCGGGCCAAGAGTTTGAGGTTCCCATCCTGGTGAACAATCTGCCATCCACCACGGCCATTATGTTCGATGTGGTATACGATAAAAACGTTCTGATATGGACAAAGAAATTTACCGTGCAGAATACGTTGGCCGCTGCATGGAACTCGGTGGACGCCAACGAGATATCGGCAGGGAAAATCCGTGTGGGCGAAGCGGCATTTTCCGCGCCCCCGATTTCCGGAAACGGCCGATTGATTGTACTGACCTTCCAAACCGCCGCGAACGCGATTCTGAATAACCAAACCGTTATTCGCCCGGAAAACCTGCAGGACGGCGTATTGAAAGCCACGCCACTCCCCATTTCAATCAGTCTTGGACTGAAGGGCGATGTGGACGCCAACGGGAAAATCACAGCCCGCGACGCGCAGGAAGCCTTCAAGATATCCGTCGGACGCATCGTTCCCACCGCCTATCAGGAATGGGCGGCGGAAGTAACGGGCGACAATCGCATCACCGCCGCCGACGCCCAGAAGATATTCGAAATGACACTGGGGCGAGTTGCATCCAGCGGCGTTGCCGCAGCATCCAAGAGTTCCAATCGCAGCGCCTTACGCCTCATGGCGGCAGCCAATAGCCTCACAATCGGAACGGTGGAAGCCAAACCCGGCGACGAAATCGTCGTTCCCATTCAGATCGATACGCAATCGCCGATCACAGCACTGCTGTTGGAAATAGCCTACGATATCGACACGCTGGAGTTTCTCGGCGTGGAAAAAACCGGGACGTTGGTCGAACCTTTTGCCCTGGCGGATGCCAATGAGGTGGAACCGGGAACCGTACGAATTGCGGCAGCCGCTTTTATGGCCGATCCTATAGCCACTTCGGGCAATTTGATCGGCGTGCGGTTCGCCGTCCGGCAGGGTGCATCCGGTTTCTCGCCGATATCCATCCTCTCTACCGAAGACGATCTGAAAGATGCCGTAACGGAAGACGGCGGGGTAACCATTGGATCGACTTCGGAAGAAGTGGAACCTTACGTGGACGAAGCCGTCATCGCGCAGGGATACGGCGGCGACAACATCGTAAACATCCGCAATATGGATTCCCGGTCCGTGCGTCCCATTACGTCTATCCTATATGCCATGAGCGGTGCGGCACATGCATTCCGGTCTTTGATCGGCGGCGGGGATGGACGAGCCACGTATGTATCGACCGGCGATGTGGACGGCGACGGCGACGAGGATATCGTCGTCACCCTCGGCCCGATTCGTTCCTATGCCGAATTCCCCAATATCGTGGTCGTGCGCGACGCCAAAACCCGGCAAGTGATCGGGCATTCCTTCATGGCGTTCCCGATGGGTAACCAATCGGACGTGCAATACAGCGGAGGAGAAATCCGCACGGCGGTGGGCGATTTTCTGGGCAACGGCAAGAAACAGATTGCGTGCGCGCAGGGCCGGGGCGGAAACGCGATGGTGCGCCTCTATCAATACACCGGACAACCCGCGCCGAATTCGTACGAAGTCGTGGGGCAGTTCAACGGCCTGGTAGCAGTGGCAAAGACGTCGAACGCCAACGGAGGCATTACCCTGGCGGCGGGCGATTTGGATAACGACGGGAAGGATGAACTGCTGGTAGGCCAGACGGCCAGCCCGGCATCGGTATCGCTGTTCCACCTGTTGGATATCAACGAGAACGGTTCCGTGGCGCGCCGTATCGCTTTTACGGGATTCACCAAAAAGTACCGTGGCAACGGCGGCCTTGAACTGGCGGTGGCGGATTTGAACGGCGACGGGCAACCGGAAATCATCGCCGCCAGCCAGGGAAATCCGCGCGATTTCGGCGACGAACGGGATAGCGTTCCTCTCAGCCTGATCGGCATCATCGAGCCGATCGTTGCCAATGGAGAGGTGACCGGCTTTACCCGCCTGAAGGGTGGGATCCGGAACACGTTCGACGAGAAGACCAATCCATCGGGATCCATCAGCCTCGCCGCCGCCGAATTAGACGGCGATCCCGCCAACGGGAAAGAATTGTTGATCGGAACCGGTTCGATGATGCAGTATGACGGATTGAATGCCACCCCGGTGCTTCCTGCGCCTCATTCCAAGTATATGACCTTAAAGGTGAACCACGATGGGGATTCGATCACCGGGCTGAGCAATCCCATTGGATCGCAGAACGGATTCAACGCCTTTATCGGGTTGACCGATCCCTCCAGCGGTGCGATTTACGTGGGGGCCTTGAATCTTCAGTAAAGACAAAATTATTCTCTTCCTACTTGGGGCCTTGCGGAAATTCTGCAAGGCCTATTTTCTTGCGTTTTCCAGGAGAGCGGGCAAGATACTCTGCCGGATTCGTGCTTTTCCCTTTTCCCTCACTCTGATTCTATTATCTTTCTCCGTGGGAGAGGGAATCGCTTACTTTACGAGTTGGAAGTAACCCCGCCAATTGATCGGCGAATTCGTTCTTCAGGTTTTACCTGACAAAGATTTAGATTTTCCCCGATACCGGGAAAACGAAAAGGTTTTATCATTTAGAACACAATGCTGGTTAAGTGACCGATTTATCGGGATTAAAAGCGAGTACCAGCATTCTAACAGCGGTAAGACGATGGCTCTTTGGAGCCACTTCATCTTACATCTTCATCCAATTCCCCCTGAATGCGCCTGGTCGCCAGAAGCCAGGCGCAATTTTTTGAAATTCAGCGAATTTATTACATTTTAGTTATTTAATTTGGTGGAAATAGTCCTGTTTTTGATTTGTTGGAGACAGACCTCTGGTTATCTGCGCCGGTATTGGCGAAGGCGAGAGTCTTAATCGAGCAGCCTGGATTCAAAAAACAATCAACGTTTTAACAATAGACCGTTTATGACCGGCTCCGGTGAGAGCGGCGCAACCATTTTCGGATCGTTTTTAAGCGCTGGGCCGGCCAAATGACCGGGAGCAGATGGTTTTTGTGACGGCGACGCTGGTTTGGCGTCCTGGTTTTTGGGCTGATTGGGTTGAAGAATTTGCGCCGCCATCGCTTTGATCCACTGCATGCGGGAGTGCATAGCCGAGCAGAACTGGCGGAAGAGAGATAACGATTGTTTCTCTTCCGGGTTGAAGGTTTTATCTAGGCACTCCGACATTTTTACCAGGCACGAATCCAAGGTTTTCAGAACACGATCATCGAGTTCGATAGAAGAAGCGATAGACATAGGGAATTCCTCCTTGCAGAATTTGTTATACTTACGGAATGTTGCAAGAAGTATGCCATGAGTGAACATTTGTTTAATAGAAAAGAGACTATTACTAATAACCATGGTGGGGAAGCGGTCTTTTCTTGCTTGGTTTTTCGCCTGTACAATAACGTCCATGTATGCAGCCTATTGAGAACAAGGAGACTTTCATGAATTCTGTATCCCGACGCACTTTCCTTCAGAGTACAACCGCCGCATCCGCGCTGGCCGTATTTCCTTCCGCATTATCTAATACCGCCGTGGCGTATCCCCGTCCGGAAAAGAACGCCGTCTCGCTGGCGACGTGGTCGATTGTCCGCAGTTTCCAGGCGGGTGTTTGGAAACTCACGGATGTGGCTCGCATCTGCCGCGAGGATTTCGGCATCGACGGCATCGAATACGTCAATCAGTTTTTCGAAGTGCCCACACAGACCTACCTGAACGAACTCAACAAGGCGGCCGCCGATCACGGCGTCAAAAATGTCCTGATCATGGTCGATCACGAAGGCTCGATGGTGGATCAGGATAAAACGGTACGCCATCAATCGGTCATCAATCATCGCAAATGGGTGGATATCGCGGCGTATCTGGGTTGCCACGCCATCCGTTGCAACGCCCACGGCGGCGGCGAGACGCCCGAAAAAGACCCGGACGCCCTGGATCGGGCGGCGGAGTCGTTCGGCGAGCTGCTCGAATACGCCAAGGAATCGAAGATCAACGTCATCATCGAGAATCACGGCGGCCTCTCTTCGTTTTCCGGCTGGCTGCCCGCTCTCATGAAAAAGGTCAACAATCCCCACTTCGGCATTCTGCCCGATTACGGTAATTTCCCGGAAGGAGTGGATAAGTATAAAGCCATCGAAGAATTCATGCCGTTTGCGAAAGGCGTTTCGGTGAAAGCCGGGTGGCAAGCCGACGGGACGCATCCGCAATACGATCTGGAGAAGATGCTAAATATTTCCATCAAGGCGGGATTCACCGGATTTTGGGGAATCGAATCGGGGATGCATAAAGAGACCCATACGCCCGAAGAAGCGAAAAAGTGCGATTGGGACGGCGTGCTCTGGACCAAGAAAGTCATCGATAAGGTGGTGTTCGGGAAGTAAGGGGCGTCGAGCGGGTAAAGAAGTGATTGCATTCTCGGGGGCGGTTCGCGCCGCCCCCCCCCCCACGAGAAGATATCTAACGCCGTTCGAGTGTAACAATTTCAAAAAATCTTTGAAGTCGGGATGTAGCTCGATCGTATCCATAGATCATCCGCCGATTCAGTTCGACCGCCGCCAGGCGCTCTTCGGGCGTTTTACTCAACCAGTATTCCAGATCGCAATCCGATTGGTCTAACGGTACAATCGAGAGAGCCGTCCGGTCGATTTTGGGAAGTGTTTCATCTATCCTGTCCACAGGCTCGATTCCGTTCTATCCATAGGCGGGAAAGGCGTTTTGCCCGTTTTCCGATGCTATTGATTCGTTTGATTATACCTTGAATGAAGCTGGCAGACCATAACAATGATAAAAGGGTTGGTTTTTTTCTCATGCGTAAACAATTTTTATACTCAATGCGTAGCACTCTATTTTCCCTTTTTCTTCTGGTTGGATTCGGCGGTTTGAATTATTCATTCGCCGATCCAACCGCCGATCTTCGAAAGCCGATTCGAGCCGATCTGTTTGTCTATTCTCCCCTGCTGGATACCGTATCGGAAGAAGAGATACGAACGTGTTTCGATTACGCTGCGGAAGAACTCGCGAATGCGGCCGATATTCATTTGACCTTGAATAAAATCGAGCGTTGGAATTACTCGCAGGGTGTCATCGATGCCTTTGCCCATTGGAATCAAAGCAATCACAGTTATTCGAGTTGGGTTCGTTTGCTGGACGAAATGGATACGCAGCTTAACGGATTGCGTTCGGCTGATTCTATGCTGCGTATCGGTTTCATTCAATCCGACGATTGCCCTGGCAATGAGGGCGGAAGGACGCGCGTTGATAAACCCAACGCCTATATTTTTACGACCGGGAAATCCCTTCGCCGCACGCGAATGGTTCTTCTTCATGAAATCACCCATCTATTTGGAGCGGTCGATCTGAAAAATACGGGAACTTTAATGGACGATGCGTTCCTCTCCCGGGAGGAACCCATGCCGGTATTGTTCGAGCCCGCTCATAGAGCCATCATGAAACTGGCATGGAACGATATTCAACAAACCGGGAATTTCGGATTTTATCTGCCTCGATCCAGCCCGGAAATTGCCGAAAAGGCGATACCTCTATTACGCGAACTTCTCCCCTCGGCCAAAAATCCTCACGAAATCCTGCGCGATATCGGCGAATATCATAAGGCACGCACCGAATACGCCCAAGCGATTCAGGCGCTGGAAGAAGCCATTCAGGTTTATAGCGCCAGGAATCCCAACTCGGAAACGAGCGAATTTTGCCGAAAATCCTACGCGGCCATCGCGAGTTATTTCTTTTTTCTTCAGGAATTCGATAAGGGTCTGGACGCCTGGAAAAAAGCGTACGGCGATTTGGAATCGGCGGAAAAATACGAATCGCTTTCTTAC
>CAZFOX010000305.1:0-6439 GCA_964520565.1 uncultured bacterium
AGAGGTTTGATGACGATATCCCCATCCTGCGTCGCCAGATCCGCCAGAGTGAGATTCTCCGGTTGAATCTGAACGGCTTTCCGCCATACGTATTGATTTCCGGGTTGTTCCAGTGTCCAACCCTCGATGGGATAGGGCGGTGCTGGAAGGTCGATCGAAGGCTTCGCGTTCGCGGGATTTACCGTAACAGCCGATTCGGCGGCTTGGCTGTCCTCTGCTTTGACCGCACCGCTGAACGACAGCACGGCTAACGTCACTCCGAAAAGCAACGCGGCCATTAAGGGGGATAGGCCGATCTTAAATTTATGATGATGCTCTAAAATTCGCATAAGTCTCTCCTTTATGACATGTTTGGAATGAGTCAAGCCTAATAAATCCAGCGCCGGATTTGAAAAGCCATTGGTTTGAAATACCACACGCAGGAAACTCTCGCCGCAAGCGTGGGGGGAAATGTTGGAACCGTGAACGGCGGCGGCGTCGCATGCGTATTCACGCTGCCGGTCCACCATCCGGCCTGCAATCCAGACGGCCGGATGGAAAAAGAAGATATATTGTATTATTTTCTGGTAGCATTTCACCAGCGTATCCCATCTTCGAATATGAGCCAGCTCGTGTAGAAGAATCCAACGGATTTGATTCGCGGTATATTGAACGGAAAAATCATTTGGAATAAACAGCGTCGGTTTCAAAATTCCATAAACAAAAGGCGATTTCACCCATGCGCCGGTTGCCAGGCGAACGCGGCGTTTCACGCGGGCAGTGTGTAAAAGCTGACGAAAACAGATAGGCAGACTGCCGGAATCCACGGGATTGCAATCCTGGATCATCCGGAATGTCCGCCACTCTTCATATGCGAATCGGATGAATAAAAAGAGTGTGCCTGCAATCCATACCAACAAGAGAGCCTTTATGGTATAAGAGGTTTTCCATGTGAACGAAGGAAAAAAGTGCTCGTACCGAGTGGCATACGTTGCTCGTTGCGCCGGTTGGCTTTTAGAAATCGAGACAGTTTCCCGTTTCGCCTGTGCCGTTGACGGCGGAGATTCCCGTTGAAAATCGATTGCCGGTGTTTGACTCGGCTTTGCATCATTCGGGATGGAATGGGAATTATTCGATTGTGTTGTTTGATGGGTTATTGGAAATGGTTGGGTATCCTGTTTGATAGTTTTTGTTTTTGGTTCGGAAATAGGATTCCTGTCTTGGGGATTGTTTTGTACAGATTGACGGATAGTCGTGATCGGCTTTTCTAGGTCAATCTGTTCCCGGGCGGCTGTGTTCACTTCAATCAATGGTGAAACTGGATTTAATTTCTCAGTATAAGAGAACAAACGCTCGGCGGAGGCAATCCATTCGGATAGGGGAAAAGAGATGGGAATCTGCGCGGGAACGATGGGTTTTAAAAGAACCAGCAGAAACAAGTAATAACCGAATTGAGCCGGGACTTTCTTGTGAACGGTTTTCCACACCAGGGCGGCAATGGCTAATACCAGCGCAAGATCGATCGTCCGGGATACCAGAAACCATCCCAGAGACTCCATCCACGGATTCATTTCGGCCATGCCGTTCATCGCTTCTCGTTCTCCCGATCCTTATTTTGATCCAGAATGGATTGCAGTTCGTCGATGTCGTTCGGACTGAGTTTAACCTTGTTCGCCATATAACAAAGGAGTTGCCCCCGCACCTCTTCGACACTCTTATCCATAAAATCGTCCGCCGCATGAGTTAGGATTTCGATCGCGGGAGCGGCCGGGCGGTAAATATATTTATTGCCCTCATTTCGGACTTTCAGATGCCCTTTTTCCACGAGATTGCTGAGGATGGTCTTCACAGTTGTCGGCGCCCACTGATGCCGTTTATCCGCGATTTCATGGATTTCCCGAGCCGATCCCGATTCGATCTCCCAGACGATCTTCATGATCTTCCATTCAGCAGGCGTTAGCGCTTCGGTCGATTTTCTCCGCATGGCCCCGATCTCTGTTATTGGGATTGATTACTTGACTATAACTATAGTCATAGTCACCCTCGGCTGTCAAGAGATTTTTTTAATATTTTTTAATAAAAGATGAACGATCCCGATTGTCTTATCGGCAACGCAGGATCAAAGCCGGGCCGGGAAGAAGTACTTCGATGCCGTGATGTTCCGTGTCCGACAAAACCTTGATAGTGTTTTCTCCCGGTTTCAGCCACGATGGATCGATGGAAATCACGCGGTATATCACATCGTGCCTGCCCTCGCCCGCCACCGGCAGGGGATGTCCATTGAGGGTAAACGGATTCTCCACCGTTCCCCGCCCTCCATCCCAGATAACGACATGTAGCTCGGCTCTTTCGATGTGTTCCGGATCGGTGTCTATATCGATCGTACACTGGCTTGGTTGGTTATCGCGTGACCAGAAAGGATGAGGAAGACTGGAGGAGTAGAAAATTGCAACGGTACCGGATCGGGTCGGGGTGGAGAGCCCCTGCAATGGAGTCGTGACGTATACCAAGCCGGGTCGATCTTTGAAACGTATAAAGGCTCGAACCGCCATATTGTCTTGGGAAGGGAGCATCGAAACATTCCACGGCACTGAATAGGGAGCGGATGCGGCGGTTCCGATCATGGCTTCCGGTTGCCGGTTCTTGGTATATCCATGCCAATCGCGGGTATCCATATCGCCATTTTCATCGAATCCTTCATAAAATCCTTGAAAGACAACGCTTTCAATTTTGTTGAAGAACGTTTCGGGCGTTTTTAACTGAAGAGCGATGAGCTCGCCCTCTTTTCCGCATTCAATCGCGGCGGAAAACGATTCTAATTCGGCGTCAACCAAAATAGGATCGTCTGGTTTCAAGTAAGCCCGCAGGGAGGCGTTATCGACGATATAATGTCCCCAGAAAGTACTCCCTCGATCGCAGGCGAATTGCAGGGCGTTATACCCATTGACCAGATCGGTTATAGTCAGTGCGATGGTCGGGTAATGAGCGGTGCAGTTTTCGGATGCGGTTCCCACCTCGGGGATGGAAAAAGTGTTGCGGCCGTTGATGGTCACGCGTTTATTCTCCGTGCCCGGATGGCCGCCCCACAGTTCCAGATAGAGTTCCGCTTTAATCAGCTGGCTGGGATCCAATTCCATTAAGATCTGCATCATCCCGTTGGCGCGGGCTTCGGGACGATCCTTGAATGGCGAGAGTACGGTTTCGGGCGCGTTGACGCGAAACCGGCTGTTGTATTGCGGGTTGCCGTGTTCGATACCCGGCTGATACCAGAATTCCTGGAAAAACAAACCGGAACCGGGATCGGTGGCGTCTCCCCATGCCGTGCAAAGAGAGACCGCCATAATGAATAAGCAACAGAGAAACGAATGGATACAGGCCGAAAGATTCCACATAGCGCCATCACCTTTTTTTGATTTTGAACGATGAAAATTACCCTATCACATAAGAAGAACGAGCGTCCAGGCCGAGTTTATCCCGCCGGTGACACTCTTCGATAATGCGTTTCTCCTTGCACTTCGAAGGAAAATCTTGTTTGATTGAGAATAAATCGTTATCAACAATCAAGAGTGAGAGGAGTAATTCCCATGAGTCGTATCGCCTGTTCGCGGCGGAATTTCTTGAAGGCATCCAGTTCGTTGGTCGCGGCGGCCGTGGCGTTCCCTGCGTTCGGAGCGTCCAGCCGGGCGGAAAAAACCTGGCTCATCGCCTGCCGGGACGCGCATCTGGCGGAAACCAAAGCGCCGGACGCCTGGGCAGCCATAAAGGCCATCGGCGTACAGGGCATCGAGGTGGACATTACGGAAAATTTACAGTGCCATTATCTCTATCATCCCACCAAGAAATACGCAATCGATTCCCCCGAGTCCATCGCCGTTTTGAAAGAAGACCTGCAGAAAAACAACGTGCGTATCACATCGTTTTTAATGGCGACCCGCTTCGATTCCCAGCCGGAGGAGAGTTTACAGTGGTGTTCGAAAGTGGCGGCCGCGGCCCAGGAACTCGGCGCGCGGGCGATCCGAATCGATGTGGTTCCCAATAAATTGCGGGATAACCGGGATGAATTTGTCCGATTCGCCATCGATATGGGCAAGAAATTAGTGCAAATGGTGGAAGACAGCGATGTGAGTTTTGGAATCGAAAACCACGGCAACACCACCAACGATCCCAACTTCCTGAACGCTCTCTTCGGCGCGGTGGAATCGAAAAAACTGGGACTCACCCTGGATACGGCCAATTTCTATTGGTACGGTCATCCGCTTTCCAAACTCTACGATATCTTTGAATCCTTCGCCCCGCGCGCCTGCCATACCCATTGCAAGAGCATCCGATATCCCGAAGACAAGAAAAACGTTCAACGGGAAATGGGTTGGGAGTATGGCAAATACAACTGCCCCGTTTATGCGGGCGATATCGATTTTGCCAAAGTCGTGCAGATTCTGAAGAACGCGGGATATTCCGGCGATCTATGCATTGAAAATGAAGCGCTGGGGAAATTCCCCGAAGCGGAACGCGGCGAGGTTCTGCGCAAGGAAGCGGAATTTCTGCGCCAATTGGTTTAATCCTTGCATTGGTGATAAACAATAATGACCTCCCGCCTGCTTTCAGAAAATCCTGGAGGCAGGCGGTTTATTATTTATATGATGTTTGATTTACATGGCTTAGGTCAGGGCGAAGTCCAGCGCTTGAAAGAGCTTGTGAGCGGAATCGATGAGGCCCTTTTTCAGTTTTTTGGTCTTCTCCATATCGTTGGGGTCGACTTCCTGTTCCACGCCGACGAAGGTCTTATCCGCCCATCCACGCTGGCCGCTATGAGCCGGTTGAACGTAGATGATGAATTCGGGTGCTCGCATGCCGAATTCGGTCTGAGCAAAACGGGTCATATCAGCGATCAGGTCGGTCGGATCCTTGCCGGTGACTTCCTTGGATATTTCGATATCGAACGACAATCGAAAGGCGTGAGGCAGTTCCGCCCGTTGAATCACGAATCCCAATCCCGGCCTTTGCACGTCGCGTTTTTTGCTCATTTTTGAAAGATAAAATTGCGATTGCGGATTCATGCCGATGTACTTAAACAAGCCGTGATCGTTATCGGGCGGAGAAAGAATCCCCTCCTGCCGATCCAGTTCATCGTATATATCGGTAATCAAATCGACCAGTTGTTTACGAGCCAATTCGCGTGAAAAATCGCTGTCCATGATGTAATCTCCATTGAAATCCTCTCCCTATTAAATAGTACCTGATTTTAAAATTCTGAAAGAGGGGCAGAAATCGCCTATCAATAACCCTCTGATATATATCGTGCTATAATCGATCAGACTAAATTTCGCATTCATAAACCTGCGATCTCTGCGATCGGGAGAAGAAATAATGGCGCATTCTCGAATGGCTCTTTCTTGGATTGTTTGGATTATTCTGCCGCTGGGGTGTTCTTCCGAACCAGAAACGGTCTTGCCTTGGAAAGACAGCCTTACCGACGCTCCGGTTTCTCCTTGGATGTGGATTCGGGAAAATCCCCTTACCCACCGCTCCCAGGGACGGGGGCTGGAAATTCAATTGGAGCCGGGGAGTTTAATGGGGGAAGGGAAAGGCGTTATGAATATTCTCATCCGTCCCTTGCCTGCCAAAGCCCGCATGGCCTCGGTTACCGTCGAGTTTGAACCCGAAATCCAATACGAACAGGCGGGATTGATCTTCTATGTGGGTGACGACCGGTATATTAAACTGGTGAAAGAATTTGTCGATGGATCGCCATGGATCGTTATGGTCGTCGAAATCGATACAAAAACAACCCTATTGCAGAAAAAGCCCGCTCCGGAGGGATCGGTACGGATCGCATACGAGTGGGATGAGAAAACAGTTACCGGAGTCTATTGGGATGGAAAGGGGGAACGGATCGAGGTGGGAAGCGGCGATTTTCCCCGCCGCCCTATCCCTCGAATCGGATTGTTCACCCAGAACGGGAATCCCGGACTGGAACGATGGGCGAGATTCCGGGATTTTGAGATGAATGGCAATATAGAATAGTATCGTATCGAGATTGTTTTTCTTGTTGGCGAAAACGGAGAATTCAATTAAATTATGTCGATTGAGAAACCGAAAACCGTCTAATTGGGGAAAAGCGATTCGAATATGGCTCCTGAAACCGTATCGCGGCCAGTCACATCCGAAGACGTCGAGAAAGCGTTCAGTGCGTTCAATAAACTTCTATCGTCTAAAAAGGCGCGCGAATGCCTGCAGAACGTCGAGACGGCGCTGGCGTTCGACACGGAAATCTTTCTGCAACCGATCCGGTCGGATTTGGCGGAGTGCCTCGATCTAATCGCCGACATGATCCGCGAACGGGGCACCGATGGCGCGTCGTTGCAAAAGTTGATTCCAATTCTCTCCGACTGGCTCGATCCCGGCAAGGCATTCGCTCAGGAAGTGGCGCGTGTGGAGAAAATCATCGCCGAAAAAAAAC